>JBKOYU010000325.1:0-3002 GCA_046725575.1 Actinomycetota bacterium
TGCCTGCAGATTCGGGCAGGGTGAACGACATCGCCACTGCCGCGAATCCCGATACTAAGAGGTACACGCCGAACAGAGTCGACGCCACGAGGATCGACGTACCGGGCCATGCGAGGATCAGGGCGCCCAGGACAGCGGATAGCGCTCCCCAGGTCATCGCGAACTTCCAGAGCCTGCTTTCAAGTAGAGTTTCCATGACGCTCCTCACGTCTCGAATTTTGAATGTCAGTAACGGCGCAGGCTTACGCCGGACCATCTAATGGTCGATCAACTCTTCTGCAGTGTCGCTGTTATCGCGGACAGTACAACGCGACCTCCGGTGTCACTACGAACACTGCGGTCAACTGGCGTGCGTCGGCCGGATGAGCGTGTGATGCACTTCTAGCGCTAAACACAGCTCAGCGACATCTCTTGGCCGCGAAAGTGAACGGCCAGTGCGCTTCTCGATACGCCGTAACCGTTGGCGCACTGTGTTGGGGTGGCAGAAAAGCACTTTCGCCGCGTTATCCGCCGATGCTTCGTTGTCCTGCCACGCCCGGAACGTTTCGAACAGAATGTCCCGCTCCTCGTCAGTTAGATCGGCGAGACCGTCTAGAACGGCGCGAGCTGACTTGACCATCACCGCTGGGGCGCTTGTTGCTGCAGCTGCCAGGATGGAGCCGTCGAACAGCGCCACCGGTGACCTGCGGTCGCGTTGGCTGCGCAACATCACCTTCGCGAAATGCAACGCCTGTGGCGTATCACGTAAATCGTCGTAGCCGGCACTCACGCCAACGGGCGCAGCGGCCAATCGAGACACCAACGCCAAGACTTTGTCCAGTTGCGGCTGAGACTGAATGTGCACGATGCCGACGTGCAAGTCGGGCAGCAGCCGCCAGGCTGAATACACGTCAAGACTCCGCAGCTTCGATTCGATGCCGGGCAGCGCTTCGCTGCCCACCGACGAAACTTCGGCGGCAACCACCACGAACTGGCCGCTGCTCGGCAGCCGGAGCTGGTTTGCCACCTCCCACAAGGTCCACTCGTCAACTACTCGTCCGTCCAGCAACGACTCGATCGAGAAGGGACGT
The DNA here is from genome assembly GCA_046725575.1 of Actinomycetota bacterium. Classification (GTDB taxonomy): domain Bacteria; phylum Actinomycetota; class Actinomycetes; order Mycobacteriales; family Mycobacteriaceae; genus Mycobacterium. Next base: position 1,071 of record JBKOYU010000325.1, read on the forward strand.
CCTGATAGCTCTCCGAGCGGCTGCCCGTCGCGCTGATTGCGGTATCCGGCCACCACGGCCTGAGCGACAACTTCGGCGAAGCGACCGATGCTGGCTTCGGTGGCGGCTGGGGTTGGACCGGCATCGTCGTGAGTGCGAGTCCGCAGTGCGCGGTGTTCGAGCGGTTCAAACAGTGGGATCACGCCAGATGGCAACCGAGCACCTAGGTCGTTGTAGGTCCCGCCCTGTGCTTGCGCGTCGGGACCAGTAGTGCTGTTCGCCGATGCACTCAGCATTGTCTGCTCTTTTCCTCGTGTACTCAGTGGCGCGGTGGGTGCCGTCGCTCGGCTGAGAACGTGCTTGGTGGACACCTAATACGGTCCGCGCACGGGCAGCGCAGCACCATCGGTCGAGGATTGATGTTTAGGGCCGCGTGGATGTAGCACTAAGGATGGCCGGGATTTGACGGGCTGGTCAATCAGTGTTCGGCCTTATGAGCTGCCGCCGGGCCGCGACGTGCGGCTGGCCGCGCCGTGCCGTGCGCGATCGGCTGGCCGCGATTCATGCCGTTTCGCATGACGTGTCCCCGCTATCCCTATCGTCTGCGTCTTGAGGTAACTGGCGATGTGATCGGATACACCAATGATTGCGCTGTGATGTCCGCGACGACATCGACGGATGGCTTCAACGCCTTCAACCATCATGGGCCCGTGAACCACTTTCTCGACGATGACTGACCTGCGGTGTCAGCGATCACATTCGCCGGCACGTGCTGTTGTCGGCCGTAACATCGACACCCCCGCACAGCAGGTCGACGATCGAACCATGCGCCGCAGAGCCTCTCAAACCGCTTGGCAGCGTGAGTGATTAATTAAGAGAGATCGGAGACAGTATGTCCATGAATTCGCCGGACGCCGAAAATGTGACCGGACAAGTGTCCCCGAGCAGTGCAACATTCGCCGCCGGCGCGCTGCTCGCGGCCAGCGCGATTTTGACCTTCTTTGTGGGTGTATTCGCGCTTGCCGCAGACGAATTGGTGGTATCGGGCCCCGGCTACCAGTACACCTTCCAAATGACGGGATGGGGATGGGTGAACATCCTGACGGGACTGGTGCTCGCCGCAGTCGCGCTTGCCGTGTTCATCAATCCGGTGCAGGCACGGGTTGCGGCAATCGTTGCAGCGTGCCTGGCCATTGTGGTCAGTTTCCTGTGGATGCCGTATTACCCGCCTGGCTCAATTGTCCTGATCGCGCTTGACGTCGTTGCTGTCTGGGGTGTCGCGACGTGGACCACATCACGCGAAACGACGTGAGACATCAAGCTTCGGTCACAACACATGAACACTGTGACCAGGGCGGCTAGCCGAGCCCCGATGACAATTTACCGCGGTGGTTGTCATCGGGGCTCTGCTTTTTCGACAGAGACACAACGGAATCCGACAATCACTGTGGCGTTCTTGACCACCCGGTCGTATATGGGCCTGCCTGGTGCTACATCCACGCAGTCTTAAACATCAATCCGTGGGCGATGGTGCTGGGCTAGCCGCGTAGCGGATCGTAATAGTCGTCAATCAATATGTTCCCACTAAGCGGCGGCTCAGGCCAATCCACACATCGCGCGGTGAGGACACATGAGAAAAGGAGAGAAAAGTGAGTCAAACAGACCGTCCCGCTGCCGATTTCATACATCGGATCTGGTCGTCAGCGGTCGTGTCCGGCCTACTGGCGGTGATCCTCGGTGCGGTCATCCTGGCATGGCCGGGCCCGTCGATCTTGGTGACGTCGGGATTGTTCGGCGCTTACCTTCTGGTGTCGGGCGTTGCGATGGTGGTAATGGGGTTCAGCCTTCCAGTTGCTTCGGCTGCAAGCAGAATCTTGAGCGTCATCAGCGGCGTCGCGTCGGTCGTCTTGGGGGTCTTGGCGTTCAAGCACTTTGGCGAGGGATATGCGGTGC
>JBKOYU010000035.1:0-3402 GCA_046725575.1 Actinomycetota bacterium
TCGAGGTGCTGATCGGTGAGCGCGCGTGACAATGTAGGCACCGCGACCGTCGGCGCCGCTCCGGCCAGTGCCCTTGCCGCAGCCTCTCGCACCTGCCACGCGGACTCCTTCAGCGCACGCTGCACGTCGGCCAGATTGACCGCGGACCTGATGGATCGCCGGCGCCGAGATCCACCCCAGCGGGGCGCTCGCGGACCACAGCGGCCTCAAACCGCGCCAGACCCTGTCGGTGCAATCGCTCCGGCTGGCCGTTGCAGCGTTCCAGCACCACGGCCAGGGCCGCACACCAGTTGGTGGAATCAAACGGATCCGCTGCCGCCTCCAGAACCCCCGGCCAGGCGCACTCCAGCAGATCACGCAGCTGCTGGATACAGGCTCAATTTCTTCACCGACACGCGACATAGCTCTCTTACTACGGTCCGCTCGCGCGACGGGATTTAGGAGCCGAGGTTGGCGACCGCGTACGCCAGCGGATAGCTGTTGGATTGCTGGCGGCCTGGACCGATCACGCGCAGCGGCGGCGGCAAACCCTTCGCGTCAGCGGCTGCGCCGAGCTGAGCGGGATCCACTGTGCCAGCGAGCCAGTAAGAGTCGAGTGAGAACGGCAGGCTGTTCGACGTGGTGATTTCCGGCCCATCGGAGAGCTGGAAATGCAGGTGTGGGCCGCTTGAGTTTCCGGAGTTGCCCAGCTTGCCGATCACTTGGCCCTTCTTCACCTCGTCGCCGGTCTTGACCGTGATGCTGCCCGGCTGCAGGTGCGCATACACCGCCCAGGTGCCTGGCGAGATCTGAAGCGACACATGGTTTCCGCTGTAGTCGCGCGGTCCGCGCAGCCCGGTCACCGGGGCATTCGGCGTTTGTTCGGGCATCCCGTCGAACACCGCGGCGACCGAGCCGTCAGCGACGGCCACCACGTCGGCGCCGAAGCCGTACCACTGCTCGTTGCGGCTGCCGTCGCCGTCGAAAAGCTTGCCGTCACGCAGCTGCACCCAGTCGACGGCGAACTCCTCGAATTTCTTGATGCTGTTGCCGTCCACCGCGATTCGCGCACTTCGGTGCGGCGCCTCCGGCACGCAGCAGGAGTTGGCGTTCAGCCAGGCCTGGCCCTTCAGCGGGGACGAGATGGTGGCCGGTCGCCGCGGGTCGACGTCAAGCTCCGAGCCGACGATGTCGCGCGTTCCCACGATCGACCCGACGTCAGATGTGCCTGGACGGTAGCTGATTCGATGGTTGAGGCGGTCGGGCACATTGTCCGTCGGCACCACGACGTCGATCATGGTGCCCAACGCTCCGCTGGGCGGCACCACCGCGGTAGGCGGCCCGGTGAACGCCGGTGTGGTGAACTTGGCGACTTCGTCGCCGTCGAGCTTGAGTAGGGATGCGCCGTCCGGCGCGAGCACCTCGATCGACGTGAGCGTGACCGGCGCGTTGAACATGCTCTGCAGGATCAGGTCGTATTCGAGGTGGGTCTTGCCGTCGCTGCCGAGCAGCCGGATCGGCGCATTGACCGCCGACACTGTCAGCGCCGTCGTCGTCACCTCCGCCTGCGGCTGTGGCGCTACCGGCGACGACGGAGCCTGCGTGGGATTAGAAGTCGCACACGCCGCCAGCGGCAGGACACATGCCGCGAGGCGGGCTATTGCATGCACCGCGACAGCACCCGGCCGAACTGCAGAAGGCGTTGCATCTGGGCCAGGCCGCCGTTGTCGACGGACTTCAGGTAGCGGAACGACTCACAGTAGATGTCGGTTTCGGTGGCCGACTTCTGCCGCGACCGCGTCACGAGCTGTGTGTACATCCGCAGGCGCACCTCGGAGAGCCGGCGTGTGTCGTCGCCGAGCACCTCGTACTCGGCGGTGAGCACGTGGTCGGTGATGGTCGACAGCAGGATTGTTCGGACCGACGCGTTGAGCACATGTCGTTCGCGATCGTCTGCCGTTGACAGCTCATCGTCGGCGCGCCATATGATCAGACGCTGCCCGTCGGTGAGCACGACCTCCTGCCACAGAGCCTCGCTCCACGACTCCTCCGTCGATCCGCGCGACATGATGAATGACTTGATCGCGGAAAGGTCGATGACCGAACGGATTTGGTCCAGGGCCAGGTCGGGATCACGCAGGTATACCTTGGCCGCCTCCTCGACGCTGGAGTACGGCGCCCAGTCCTGCGGTACGACCATTAGGTTCCTTCCGAAGTACCCCGCACCGCAGCTGCCGCCGCTCGGATCTGCGGCGTCACCAACATCACCTGCCCCAGTACACCGTTGACGAAACCGGGTGAGTCGTCGGTGGACAACTGCTTGGCCAGCTCCACAGCTTCATCGACGGCGACCGGTTCGGGGACGTCGTCGGCGTGCAGCAGCTCCCACACCGCCACTCGCAGGATGGCCCTGTCGACGGCGGGCAGCCTCTCCAGCGTCCAGCCCTGCAGGTGGGCAGAGATCAGGTCGTCGATGTGCGCGGCGTTCTCGGTCACTCCGCGTGCCACCGTCACCGTGTAGGCGTTGAGTGGCGAGACGTCGGATTCTTTCTCCGCCAACGCATTTCGTGACTCCGCTACCTCGGCGGCGGTGATGCCCCGCGCCTCGGCCTCGAACAGCAGGTCGACGGCGCGTTTGCGGGCCTGGTGCCGCCCGCGATCGCGTCGACGGTCAGGCATTCACCCGGCCCAGATAGCTGCCGTCGCGGGAGTCGATTTTCAGCTTGTCGCCGGTATTGATGAACAGCGGCACCTGGATCTCGGCACCGGTCTCGACGGTCGCCGGCTTGGTGCCCGCACTGGATCGGTCGCCCTGCAGGCCGGGCTCGGTGTGAGTGACCTGCAGTTCGACGGTCACCGGCAGCTCCAGGTACAGCGGCGCGCCGTCATGGAACGCGATCTGCACCGGCAAGCTCTCCAGCAGGAACTTGGCGGCGTCACCGACCAGCGAATCCGGCAGGTGATGCTGCTCGTAGTCCTCGGAGTCCATGAACACGAAGTCGGAGCCGTCGCGGTACAGGTAGGTGGCGTCGCGCCGGTCGACGGTCGCAGTCTCCACCTTCACGCCGGCGTTGTAGGTCTTGTCAACGACCTTCCCGGACAGCACATTCTTCAGCTTGGTCCGCACGAAGGCCGGTCCCTTGCCGGGCTTGACGTGCTGGAACTCGACGATCTGCCACAGTTGGCCGTCGATCTGCAGGACGAGCCCATTCTTGAAGTCGGCGGTCGTTGCCACTTTCGGTCGTTCTCCTAGAGGATCGCCAGTTCTTTTGGGAACCGGGTGAGTAAGTCTGTGGTCTCATGTCGCCGACCGGGCGGCTCCGACGCCGTGTCGCGGACGACCAGCGTGTCCTCGATTCGGACGCCGCCGTGGTCGGGCAGATAGACACCGGGCTCGACGGTGACCGCAGAGCCAGCAAGCAG
>JBKOYU010000287.1:0-14392 GCA_046725575.1 Actinomycetota bacterium
GTCGAACAGCCAGGCTTGCCCAGCGCGGAGGGTGAGGTGAAGTCGCGGGACACAGCCGAGCCCGGCATGCTCGAGAAGATGATCGCCAGTGCGGCGTTCAAGAGCGCGATGCGCTCGGCGGGCACCGTGATCGGCCGCGAGATCACGCGGAGCATCTTCGGCACCGGCCGCCGCCGCAGGCGCTAGGTTTCGCCGAAACTGTGTTCCAGCAGGCCTCTACTCGAACTTCCGCTGCTGGAATACAGTTTCGCGGTGTTTCAGCCGCCGAGATCCGGCTTATCGCACGCAAGACCACGGATTTGCGTACTGGAACCTGATTTCGCGCCTGAGCGAACTAGCCGCCGCCGAGCTTCTTGTAGACCGCGCCGACGAACGGCGTCACGATGGCCCGTGGCGTGTAGCCCGACGCCACAGACATCGCCTTCGACGTGACACCCGGCACGACGCGCATCTTGTTGCGCTCCAAGCCATCCAGCGACAGCTTGGCGGTGTACTCGGTGGAGATCCATAGAACATCGGGGATGAGCTTCTCGACGAGCGACTGCTCGTGCTCGTCGGGCAACGTCTCGCGCACCGGGCCGGGCGCCAGCAGCGTGACGTGTACGCCCGCGCGCTTGAGCTCGCCGCGAAGCGACTCGCTGAACGTGTTGACGAACGCCTTGGTGGCCGCATAGGTCGCGTTGTTGGGGATCGGCGAATTCCCCGCCACCGAACCGGAAATCAGGATGCCGCCTGCCCCACGCTCGACCATGCCGGGCAGCACAGCGAGTGCAAGGTCATGCACGCCAAGCACATTCAGCTGCACCTGAGCCTTCTCCCCGGCCGCGTCCAGCCAGGCGACCGGTCCGAACGTCGCGGTGCCCGCGTTGGCGCACAGGATCGAGATGTTGCGCGCGGCAAGCTCGTCGCACATCTTGGCGCGCTCGGCCGGATCAGCGAGATCAACAGGACGCACCTCCACCGTCACCCCGTACTGCTGAGTGAGCCGGCCCGCCAGCGCTCTCAGCACGTCCTCGCGGCGGGCCGTGATGATCAGATGGTGTCCACGGGCGGCAAGCTCGACGGCCAGCGCCTCGCCGATGTTCTGCGAGGCGCCGGTAACAACGGCACGGGCATCCGCGCTGGGAGCGGGTACTGGCATGGGCCGGACTATATCGTGGGCGACCATGAGCGAATCGCGGCCGCCCGCGCAAATCGCGGGCCGGTTGCGGGTGCTGGCGTGGGCACTGTGGGACTGCGGCTCCACCGGTATCGGCGCGATCGTCGTGACGTTCGTGTTCTCCGTCTACCTGACTCGCTCTGTCGGTGACGATCTGCCCGGCGACACGAGCCCGGCGAGCTGGCTCGGCTGGGCACTCTTCTTCTCCGGCGCCACCGTCGCAGTGCTCGCCCCCGTCACCGGCGTCTGGGTCGACGCGCCGCACCGACGGCGACAGACGCTGGGCGTGCTCACCGCGATGGTGGTGCTGCTGACGTCGGCGATGAGCCTGATCCGCGACGACGCGAGCTATTTGTTGGCGGGCCTTCTGCTGCTCGGGTTCACCGCGGCGTGCAACGACCTGGCCAGCGTCCCGTACAACGCGATGCTGCGACAGCTCACGACACCGGAGACGTCCGGTCGCGTGTCCGGATTCGGTTGGGCCGCAGGCTATATCGGCAGCACGGCGCTGCTCATTGTGGTTTATGCGGGATTCATCGCTGGCGACGGACCAACTGGCGGGCTGCTGGACATCCCGACCGCCGACGGGCAGAACGTCCGCGCGGCCATGTTCGTCGCCGCCGCCTGGATGGCCGCGTTCGCGCTGCCGGTGCTCATCGCGCCACCGCCGCGCGCCGACATCGAACCGCCGGCACGGTTGTCGACCGGTGTGCTCGGCGCCTACCGCAAGCTGTGGTCGGACCTCGTCGGGGAGTGGAAGCGAGACCGAAACGTCGTCTACTACTTGCTCGCCAGCGCGGTGTTCCGGGACGGATTGGCCGGCGTGTTCACGTTCGGTGCGGTGCTGGGCGTGAACGTGTACGGCATCTCCGCGGCCGATGTACTGCTGTTCGGTGTCACCGCCAACGTGGTGGCCGCGGCTGGCGCGGTGCTCGGCGGGCTGTTCGACGACCGCGTCGGCTCAAAAGCCGTCATCCTGGGCTCGCTGGCGGCGATGATCGCCGTCGGCCTGACGCTGATGGCGTTGTCCGGCGCCGCGGCGTTCTGGGTGTGCGGGCTGCTGCTGTGCCTGTTCATCGGGCCGACGCAGGCCTCGGCGCGCACGTTGCTGCTGCGGATGACCGCCCACGGCAAGGAGGGTGTGGCGTTCGGCCTCTACACCATGACGGGCCGGGCCGTGGCGCCGCTCGCGCCGTTCATGTTCTCCACGTTCGTCGCCGTCTTCGGGGCGGATCGCGCCGGCATCGCGGGTCTGCTGCTGGTGTTGGCGGCGGGTTTCACCGCGATGCTCGCGGTGCAGGTGCCGCGGCGCGAGGCGGTGGTCTAACCGGCCGCGGTGCAGATCGTGAGCCCCGCCCCGGTGCGCTGCTGGACCTGCACTCCGTTGACGGTGATCGAGCAGCTCACTTCGCGGCCGACGTTGATGATGCTGACGCTGGCGGAGTCCTCGGCCGGCTGGGCCAGCTCGACCTCCTTGCTCCACGGCAGCATCACGTTGAACTCGGTCTGCAACACGCCACCGGTGTCGACGTAGGTGATGTTGATGGCCCGCCCGTCGCCGGAGACGTCGTACACCACGGTTTCGGTCGCACCCGGCGTTGACGGACCGGTGGTGGACGGCGTGCTCGGCAGCGTCGGCAGCGGGAATACGGGGATGGTCGGACGCGGCGTCGTCGTGGGCGTGGGCCTGGTGGAGCTCGGCTCAGACAACGTCGGCGGCGGCGCGACGATGACGTCCTGCTTCGAGCTGTTGACGATCACCAGCGTTATCACCAGCCCGATTACGGTGAGGACCGCGATGCCCGCCACGATCCACAGCCAGCGCGGCGACTTCGGGCCCTCGGGTGGCGGTGGCTGCGGTGGTTCGCCGGGCGGATACTGCGGGCCGTATTGCCCGGTCGCATACGGGTCAGAGCCATAGGGCGAGTAGGGCAGCCGCTCGGTGGGCGCCGGCGCGGCCGGTGCCTGGTAGGTGGGGCCGTAGGGCGCTTGGCTCGCATACGCCGGATCGCTGTATCCGGGATAGCTGTTACCGAAGGGTTCTGGCCCGTCGCGGCGTGGTGAATCGGTCATTCCCACCTCATGGCTGCAGGGTACCTGTGCAGCTCGTTGTACGGCTTTTCGTCGCGGCGACCCATTGGCGAAGAGACAGCTTCACCGTTTACCTGCAACAACCGCGGTTAAACACTGATGTAACCCCGTGTCAATTACCGTGGCGAAATGCGAGGCGTCATGCCGCGAACAATGGGCGTCGAAGAGGAATTCCACCTCGTCGACCTGAAGACCAGACGGCTGACGGCTCGCGCGCCTGAGCTGTTGGGCGTGTTGTCCGACAGCTATGTCGCCGAGTTGCAGCGCTGCGTGGTCGAAATGAACAGTGGCGTGGTCGACACCCTCGACGGACTGCGCGCCGATCTGCAGAGCCACCGCAAGGTGCTGGTCGCCGCCGCCGCCAAACTCGGCATGGGCGTGGTCGCCGCCGGGGCGGTGCCGCTGTCGGTGCCCGCCGAAATGCAGGTCACCCAGACCGCCCGCTACCGGCAGATGCTCGCCGACTATCAGCTGCTCGCCCGCGAACAGCTCATCTGCGGCACCCAGGTGCACATCGGCGTGGCCGACCGCGACGAGTCGGTCGTCGTGGCTAATCGGGTGTCTGCGTATGTCCCGACACTGCTGGCGCTGTCCGCCAGTTCGCCATTCTGGTCCGACGGCTCCGACACCGGCTACTCCAGCGTGCGAACCTTGGTGTGGCAGCGCTGGCCGACGACGGGGCTGGCCGCGCCCGTGTCCTCAGCCGCCGAATACGACAAACTCGTGGCCGAGTTGGTGGCAAGCGGAGCAATCACGGACGCCGGGATGGTGTACTTCGACGTCCGTCCGGCCGTCGCCGCGCCCACGCTGGAACTGCGGGTGTGCGACAGCTGCCCTTCGGTGGACACCATCGTGCTGATCGCCGGGCTGTTCCGGGCATTGGTCGAACGCGAGGTGGAGGGGCTGCGGGCGGGCGTCCCCGCCGTCGAGGTGTCTCCGCCGCTGGGCCGGGCCGCTCTGTGGCGGGCCGCTAGGTCCGGTCTGGAGGGCGAACTGGTCGACATCGACGGTCCGGTCAGCCGGCCCGCCGGCGACGTCGTCACCGAACTCGTGCGATCGCTGCGCCCGCAGCTCGAGGCGGCGGGGGATTGGCCGATCATCAGCGAGCTGACCCGCGAGGTGTTGATCGCCGGTACATCGGCGGCCCGTCAGCGCCGCGCGTTGCGCCGCCGCGGCCGCCTCACCGATGTCGTAGACCAGCTGATCGCCGAAACAGCGGGCACCTGGCCCGGCACGGCGGCGGCCGTAATCGAAGACCCCACACTGCTGTTCGGCTATCAACCCGACCGCGAGTACGACCCCGCCGACAAGGCCGCCGCGGTCAGCTACGACGAGGCCGTCGACCCCCGCGGGCGGCCGCGGCCCCGCTACGAAAAGATCCTGCACGCCGTCGCCGACCTCGGGGTAGCGGTGCTGCGGTCGCGGGAAGGCGACATCGAGCAGGACCAGCGCGCCGAGAGCATCACGTTCAGGGTCAGCGGCCAGAACCGCGCCCAGGTGTTTCCACTCGACCTGATGCCCAGATTGATCGGCGCCGACGAGTGGGACGAACTCACCGTCGGTCTGGGTCAGCGGGCCAAGGCACTCAACGCGTTCCTGCGCGACATCTACTCCGAGCAGGCCATCATCGCCGACGGCGTCATCGGGATGCACGCGCTGGACCGGGCACCTGGATTCCGTTCGACGGGTCGGCTGTCGCGCGACCCCGTCCGCGCCCACATCAGCGGCACCGACCTGGTCTGCGATCGGGCTGGCAACTGGATGGTGCTCGAAGACAACCTGCGCATCCCCTCGGGCACCGCCTATGCGATCGCGAACCGGCGGCTGCTCACCAAGCACCTGCCCGAGTTTGAGCGGCCCGCCGAGCTCGGCGACGTGGACCAGGTGCCGGCGATGCTGCTGGAGACCTTGCGTGCCGCGGCGCCGCCGCGGGCCGGCGACGAACCGTCGGTGGCGCTGTTGTCCGCGGGCTGGGAAGACTCTGCCTGGTTCGAGCACACCTTCCTGGCCGAAGAGCTGGGCATCGCGCTTGTGCAGACCTCGGACCTATCGATACGCGACGGGAAACTGTTCCGCCACATCGGTTCTGACGTTCACCCCGTCGACGTCCTCTATGCCCGGATGGATGAGGACATGCTGTTGTCGTCCACCGGATACAACGGCGCAGCGTTGCGGCCGGGCCTGCTCAAGGCGGTCACCGGCGGCACGCTGACCATCGCCAACGCGCTGGGCAACGGCGTCGCCGACGACAAGGCCGTCTACGCATACGTGCCGGCGATGATCAAGTACTACCTCGGTGAGAAGCCGGCTTTGGCGCAGGTGCCGACGTGGATCTGCGCCGAACGCGCGCAGCGTGATTACGTGCTGGACAACATCGCCGAGTTGGTGGTCAAACCGATCGACGGGCACGGCGGTACCGGCGTGCTGATCGGGCCGGAGGCCTCCGGCGCGGCACTCGAAGCCCGCCGGCGCGAACTGCAGAACCAGCCGGAGCGCTACATCGCCCAGGAGACGATCGCGCTATCCACGCACCCGACATTCGACGGCGAGGGAATGTACCCGCACCATGTCGACCTGCGCGCATTCGTGCACCTGCGGCCCGGGCCCGACGATTCGGTGACGGCACACGTCATGCCGGCCGGGCTGACCCGGGTGGCGGCGCGCGGATCCCGCATCGTCAACTCGTCCTCGGGCGGCGGCAGCAAGGACACCTGGATATTGACCGATCAAGCGGCGCCGTAGGGAGCGAATGACAACATGTGTGGCATCTGCGGAGAGATCCGCTTCGACGGGCGGTCCGCCGACGTGGCCGCGGTGACCCGGATGACGGGCGCCATGGTGTCGCGCGGACCCGACTCCGACGGCGTCTTCGCCCACGGGCCCATCGCGCTCGGGCACCGGCGGCTGTCGATCATCGACCTGTCTGCCCGCGGCGCACAACCGATGGTCGACAGCGACTTGGGGCTCACCCTGGTGTTCAACGGCTGCATCTACAACTACCAGGATCTGCGCACCGAGCTGGAACGGGATGGCTACCGATTCTTCTCGACCGCTGACAGCGAAGTTGTGATCAAGGCGTTCCACCGCTGGGGCACCCATTGCGTGGACCGCTTCAAGGGCATGTTCGCCTTCGCCATCGCCGACCGCGAAACCGGCGTCGTCACGCTCGCCCGGGACCGGCTCGGCATCAAACCGCTCTACCTCGCGGAAACACCGGGACGGCTGCGTTTCGCCTCGACCGTGCGGGCGCTAGTCGACGCCGGCGACCTGGACACTGAGCTCGACCGCCACGCGTTGCACCACTACATGAGCTTCCACTCCGTGGTCCCCGCGCCGCGCACCATCTACCGCGGTGTGCGCAAGCTACCGCCGGCGACCGTGCGGGTTATCCAGCCGGACGGCTCGCACACCGATACCGTCTATTGGACACCCGTTTTCGAGCGTGACGCGGCCCGGTCATCCTGGTCGGTGACGGACTGGCAAGACGCGCTGATGGACGCGCTGCGCACCGCGGTGGAGCGGCGCATGGTCGCCGACGTCCCGGTCGGCGTGCTGCTGTCGGGCGGCATCGACTCATCGATCGTCGTAGCGCTGTTGGCCGAGCACGGCCAGCATGGTCTCGCGACGTTCAGCATCGGCTTCGACTCGGTCGGCGGCGAATCCGGTGACGAATACTTCTACTCCAACCTGATCGCCAAGACTTTCGAGACCGACCATCACCGCATTCACATCGACAGCTCCCGATTACTTCCTGCAGTGCCGAAAACCATTGCGGCGATGAGCGAACCGATGGTCAGCCACGACTGTGTCGCGTTCTACCTGTTGTCGGAGGAAGTCAGCAAGTCCGTGAAGGTCGTGCAGTCGGGTCAAGGCGCCGACGAGATCCTGGCAGGCTACGACTGGTATCCACCGTTGGCCACCGTGGCGCGCGAGCAGACCACCGAGGCCTACGCGAAGGTGTTCTTCGACCGTGACCATTCCGACGTGCTGGCGATCTACTCGCCGGAATACGCGATTGCCGCCGAAGATCCGAGCCGCGAGTTCGTCGGGGCGCATCAGAGCGCACCAGGCGCCGACACCGCCGTCGACGCGGCGCTGCGGCTGGACACGCAGGTGATGCTGGTCGATGACCCGGTCAAACGGGTGGACTCCATGACGATGGCGTGGGGGCTGGAGGCGCGTGTGCCCTTCCTTGACCATGATTTCGTCGAACTCGCCGCCACTTGCCCCGCTGAGCTGAAGCTCGCCTCGAGCGGCAAGGGTGTGCTCAAGGATGCGTCGCGGCGGTTGCTGCCGCACGACGTGATTGATCGCACGAAAGGCTACTTCCCGGTGCCCGGCATCCGTCACCTGCACGGCGAGATGCTGGACATGGTGCGCGACGCGCTTACCAACAAAGCAGCGCGATCCCGGGCGCTGTACCGCAAAGACACGGTCGACGCGCTGCTGGCCGCCCCGAACGAGACGCGCACCAGGCTGGGCGCCAACGCGTTGTGGCAATTGGCCGTGCTCGAGATGTGGTTGCAGGGCATGGAAAATTAGTCGCGTGGGAGGGCAGGTCCGCCGAGTCTATGGCGCTTCGATGTCGCCGGACGCGACCGCGTTCGCCCACCTTGTCGACGACGGCGGCTTCCCGCGCGCCGTGCAGCGATTCCTCCGCGGCTGGCGGGCCAGCTCCTCGCGCGACGTCGAACTGCCCGTCGAGGGCGCCGTCACCCGCGTTCTTCATTCCGCCGACGGCCACTGGTTGGCGTGTGAGGTGGCACCCGATGGCGCCACCCGCAGCCAGATCTGGGTCGTGACAACCGATCCCGATGACCGCGACGCGCGTCGCATCGACCGTTGGCCCGCAGGCATGCAGGAAGGTACCGCGGAACTGATCGCCTGGGACGGCACCCAGGTCGCCGCGATCCTCACCGGCGATGACGGCGTCGGCAGTTCCTGCCTGATCGATCCGGCCGACGGCACCACTGTGGTGCTCGACCGCCGATCGGGCGGCAGGCTCGTCGACGCGTGGGCGGGGGCGTCGTTGGTGCGGGTGGGGCCGCGGGGCTACCGGGATCTGATCATGCTCCGCGGCCTGACCGAAATCGCGGTGCTGCCATACGATCCCGGCTCCACCACCGATGCGGGGATAATCCTCGACGACCACAGCCCGCGCCGCCTGCGCGCCGGGCTGGAGGGGGAACTCCACGAGCTGTACCAGCCGGCGAAGAGCTATGGGGTCAACAGCCCGGAAGGCTATGTCCGCGCCCTCATCCGCAGCGAGAACGGCACCGACCACGCCCGGCTGTTGGAAGTCACCACGACCCCCGATGGGGTGTCGTATCAGGTGGTTGCCGAGCGACCCGGCTATGAACTCGACGAGTTCACCGTCAGCGACGACCTCTCGACAGTGGCGATGTTGTGGAACATCAACGGCGCCAGCGAATTACAGATCCTCGAACTTGCGGACAACACACTGCACGACCCAATTCCGCTGCCCGGCAAGGTTGCCAGCGAGCTCAGCATCAGCGCGGGTGGGTCGATGCTCGCGATGACGGTGGAAGGCCCCTCGATGCCACCGACGGTCGAACTAGTCGATCCCCGCACCAGGGAATGGGAGCCGGTCGACAGGGAGCCCAGCAGCGGGCCTGTCGCCGCCGACCCGACCTTGGAGACGATCACCGCCCGCGACGGGCTGGAGTTCACCGGTTGGTTGTTCCGCCCGGCGCCGGGCGTCGAACCGATCGGCGCCATGATCTTCCTGCACGGCGGGCCCGAAGGGCAGGGCCGCCCCGGCTACAACGAGTTCTTCCCGCCCTTGCTGGAAGCGGGCATCACCGTGTTCCTTCCGAATGTCCGTGGTTCCGGGGGATTCGGCCGAACGTTCATGCACGCCGACGACAGGGAGCGGCGATTCGCAGCGATCGACGACGTCGCCGACGCGGTGCGCTATCTCGTCGACCGCGGCCTCGCCCCAGGGAGTCGCATCGCGTGCTGCGGATGGTCGTACGGCGGATACCTGACGCAGGCGGCACTCACTTTCCATCCGCAACTATTCGCCGCCGGAATCAGCATCTGCGGGATGAGCGACTTGAACACCTGGTACCGCACCACCGAACCGTGGATCGCCGCGGCGGCCCACCCCAAGTACGGCCACCCGGTCAGCGATCGGGAACTGCTCGACCGGTTGTCACCGCTGCTGCGCGCGCACGCGTTGACCGCGCCCCTACTGTTGGTCCACGGCCTCAACGACACCAACGTCCCGCCCACCGAGTCGCAGCAAATGTACGACGCATTGCGTGCACTCGGTCGCCGCGTCGAACTGCTCGTCTTCGACGACGACGGCCACGAGATCGTCAAGCGGGAAAACCGAGCTGTGCTGGTCAGGGCCATGAACGACTGGCTCGTCGCGGCGTTCGCGGCCACTCCTATTTCGTGATCAATCCGTAGCTGGCGGAAGGTTTGGACAAATTATCCGCCGGGTAAACCGGACCTGCGCGCCAGTTGCTGGCGCAGTACACGGATGGAGGCACGCATGCGAGGTGGCGGAATTCTCGGCGTCATTGTGCTCGTCTGGTTGCTGATCGGGGTGCTCGCCGCATACCAGCGCGACTACTTCAGAAACACTGAAAACAATTGTGCGACAGCGGGGTCCATCGCTCTCACGGTGGTCGTCGGTCCCTTGAACTACGCAGGGGTCAACCCCAAGGTGACTAACTGCAACCTGCCCGAGCCAAGCCAGTAATCAACTGGCAGTTAACAATTCGGAAGGAATGGAGTGACCATGATTGTCCTAGGAGCCATCCTGCTCATCCTTGGGCTGATCTTTGGTATACCGATCCTGACCTACATCGGCGTGGTGCTGATCGTCATCGGCGCCATCTTCTGGATCCTCGGATCGGTTGGACGGCCCGTCGGCGGCAGGAGAGTTTGGTACTAACGCCTGGCGCGACCGGCCGAGGTCAGCGCCGCGACCGTCATTGCCCGTAGGACGGCGCGCGAACTGGCCTCGGCCGTTTTCGCGGCACCGGGTTTCACGCTGTGTGGTGTCGAATTCAATAACCCGAATGTCGCATGCGCCATCAGCCGTGCGTCGGCCTCGCTGAGGGCGTCGTCCAACTGGCGGAGAACATCCACCCAAATCTCTACGTATTGCCGTTGCGCCTTACGCACTTGTCGCTTGGCCGTCGGCGGCAGATGACCGAGGTCGCGATCCTGAATGCGGATCAAGTCAGACTCGCCCAGCGCGAAATCCAAATGAAAGTCGATGAGCCCGTCCAGCGCATCCGCGGGGTCGTTGGCCCCTGCAACGACGTCGGTGGCGCCGGCCAGGAGCCTGGTGCTGATCCCGACAAGCAGCTCGACCAGCAGCGCCTCCTTGTTGGGGAAGTGCCGGTAGATCGCCGGACCGCTGACGCCCGCGGCGGCGCCGATGTCCTCCAGCCGCACCGCGAGATAGCCGCGCTCGGCGACAAGGCGTTCAGCCGCGGCGATCAACTGGCTGCGGCGATCCGATTTGGCCCGGCTGCGTCGGGTGGTGGCAGGCATCGACGTCGCCATGTGACCTCTCCGGCTCGCTGGTGGACACTTGAGTTAATCGCGACTAACATACCACAAGTTAGTCGTCATTAACTCAAACGGACGGTTGCAGCGATGACACCGCGGGCATCACATCGTGAGGAGCACCTCGCGCTGGTCGACCAGCTGCGCGCGAAGCTGGCCACCGCGGCACTTGGTGGTCCAGAACGCGCACGCGAGCGGCACGTCAGTCGCGGCAAGCTGCTGCCCCGCGACCGCGTGGACGGTCTGCTCGACCCCGGCAGCGCCTTCCTGGAACTGGCGCCGCTGGCCGCCGACGGCATGTACGACGACGAATGCCCCGGTGCCGGAATGATCGCAGGCATTGGCCGAGTCTCCGGTCGCGAATGCATGATCGTGGCCAACGACGCGACGGTGAAGGGCGGCACGTATTACCCAATCACCGTCAAGAAGCACCTGCGCGCACAGGAGATCGCCGGACAGAATCGGCTGCCGTGTATCTACCTGGTGGACTCCGGCGGAGCGTTCCTGCCGCGCCAGGACGAGGTGTTCCCCGACCGCGAGCACTTCGGTCGCATCTTCTACAACCAGGCCAACCTGTCCGCCGAAGGTATCCCACAGATCGCTGCCGTGCTCGGGTCGTGTACCGCAGGCGGCGCCTACGTGCCTGCGATGAGCGACGAGGCGGTGATCGTGCGCAACCAGGGCACCATCTTCCTCGGCGGCCCGCCGCTGGTGAAGGCGGCGACCGGCGAGGTGGTGACGGCAGAAGAGCTCGGCGGCGGCGACTTGCACTCCAAGACCTCCGGTGTCACAGACCATTTGGCGCATGACGACCGGGACGCGCTGCGGATTGTGCGCCGCATCGTCGCCACGCTCGGCCCGCGGACAGAGCTGCCGTGGGAGGTGGCGCCGACGGTCGATGCGGTCGCCGACCAGACCGAGCTGTATGACGTGGTCCCCGTCGATCCCCGGGTGCCCTACGACGTGCACGAGGTCGTCACCCGGATCGTCGACGGCGGCGAGTTCGCCGAATTCAAGGCCGATTACGGCAGCACGCTGGTGACCGGGTTCGCCCGCATCCACGGCCACCCCGTCGGCATCGTCGCCAACAACGGCGTGCTGTTCAGCGAATCCGCCCTCAAGGGCGCGCATTTCATCGAGCTGTGCGATAAGCGCATGACGCCGCTGCTGTTCTTGCAGAACATCTCGGGCTTCATGGTGGGCCGCGATTACGAGGCCGGCGGCATCGCCAAGCACGGCGCCAAGATGGTGACCGCGGTCGCCTGCGCGAGGGTGCCGAAGTTGACCGTCGTCATCGGTGGCTCCTACGGCGCGGGCAACTACTCGATGTGCGGACGGGCGTATTCGCCGCGGTTCCTGTGGATGTGGCCCAACGCGCGCATCTCGGTGATGGGTGGCGAGCAGGCCGCCTCCGTGCTGGCGACGGTGCGCGGAGAGATGACCGCCGAGGAGGAAGAAGAGTTCAAGGCGCCGATCCGTCAGCAGTACGAGGATCAGGGCAACCCGTACTACTCGACGGCCAGGTTGTGGGACGACGGCGTGATCGATCCGGCCGACACCAGAACCGTGCTGGGGCTGGCGCTTTCGATCGTTGGGCAGGCTCCGCTGGAGTCGGTCTCCTACGGCGTGTTCCGGATGTGATGGAGCAGATGACTTCCCAGACCTTCGACACCGTCCTGGTTGCCAACCGCGGCGAGATCGCGGTTCGGGTGATCCGCACGCTGCGCGAGATGGGGATCCGCTCGGTCGCGGTGTTCAGCGACGCCGACGCCGGTGCGCGCCATGTCGCCGAGGCGGATACCGCGGTCGGTATCGGGCCTGCGCCCGCACGGCTGAGCTACCTCGACATCGACGCTGTCGTCGCGGCAGCGAAGCGCACCGGTGCCCAGGCCGTTCATCCCGGATACGGATTCCTGTCGGAGAACGCGCAATTCGCGGCGGCGTTGCAGGCTGCGGGCATCGTGTTCATCGGGCCTCCTGGCGCGGCGATCCAGACGATGGGCGACAAGATCGCCGCGAAGGCCGCGGTGTCCGCCTTCGGCGTGCCGGTGGTGCCCGGCGTGTCCCGGCCCGGTCTCACCGACGCCGACCTGATCGCCGGCGCCGACGAGGTTGGATATCCGGTGTTGGTCAAGCCGTCGGCGGGCGGCGGCGGTAAGGGCATGCGGGTGGTGCATCAACCCGCAGAGTTACCGGTTGCCCTCGTGTCGGCGCGCCGCGAGGCGGCTTCGGCGTTCGGCGACGACACGCTGTTCGTCGAGCGGTTTGTGTTGAACCCCAGGCACATCGAGGTGCAAGTGCTCGCCGACGGGTACGGCAACGTGGTCCACCTCGGCGAGCGCGAATGCAGCCTGCAACGTCGGCACCAGAAGGTCATCGAGGAGGCGCCGTCGCCGTTGCTCGACCCGGCGACCCGGGCGCGGATCGGCGCGGCCGCGTGCGACACCGCGCGCAGCGTGGACTACACCGGCGCGGGCACGGTCGAGTTCATCGTGTCCGCGGACCGGCCCGACGAGTTCTTCTTCATGGAGATGAACACGCGGCTACAGGTCGAGCATCCGGTCACCGAGATGGTTGCCGGCATCGACCTGGTGGAGCTGCAGGTGCGCATCGCGGCCGGGGAGAAGCTGCCGATCGCGCAGGACGACATCACCATGCGCGGCCACGCCATCGAGGCCCGCGTGTATGCGGAGGATCCCGCGCGCGGGTTCCTGCCCACCGGTGGCGAAGTCCTTGACATCGCCGAGCCCAAGGGGCCCGGTGTCCGGGTGGATTCCGGCCTTGCGCCCGGCACGGTCATCGGCAGCGAGTACGACCCGATGCTGGCCAAAGTCATCACCCACGCCCCCGACCGGCCTGCCGCGCTACGTGCCCTGGATCGCGCATTGGCCGACACCGCGGTGCTCGGTGTCACCACCAACATCGAGTTCCTGCGCTTCCTGCTCGCCGATCCTGACGTCGCCGCCGGTCGCCTGGACACGGGGCTACTGGACCGCCGGACACCCGATTACGTTCCGGCGCAGCACGGCGACGACGAGCTGATCGCCGCGGCGGCCTACAAGTGGCTGCGCGCCTGGCCCGCACCGGTCGGTGACTTGTGGGCGGTGCCGTCGGGCTGGCGACTGGGGGAGCGGGCGCCGACGACCTTCCGGTTGCATGCGGGTGAGCGCACCGACCACGTCTATCTCATCGGCACACCGCAGGCAGCGACCGCTTCAGTCGAGCACGGCGAAACTCATTCGCTCGCAGCGTCTCTCGACGGTGATCGGCTGACCGTAACGTTTGACGGGTTGCGCACCGACTACCTCGTCGCCGCCACCGACCACCAGATCTGGCTGTCGGGCGGCGGGCGCACCGCGATGATCGAGGAAGTGCGGGAAGCGCCCGTTCGGCCCGATGACGAACACAGCGGCGACGCGGAGCTGACCAGCCCGATGCCGGGATCCGTCGTGGCCGTGGGTGTTCAGGATGGCCAACGCGTGGACGCGGGCGCCGTCGTCGTCACCGTCGAAGCCATGAAGATGGAGCATGCGCGGGCCGCGCCGGTCGACGGCGCCGTCGAACTACTCGTCGCCGTCGGCGACCAAGTCAAGG
>JBKOYU010000528.1:0-8151 GCA_046725575.1 Actinomycetota bacterium
GCCGACGGCCTCGCCGACGCCGACCGGGCCGCCGCTGGCGAAATAGCCGTAGTAACAATGGTTCAGCATCACGATGACCGAGATGACGATCGCTTGCACGAACGACCAGAACACGTCCTCAGGCCGCAGGAACGTGCGGAAGTAGTGCTCGTAGGTGCCGATCGACTGGCCGTAGAAGAACGTCGTGGTCACCTGCGCGGACAGGAAGCTCATGATGATCGCCATCGCATACAGCGGGATGATCACGATGAAGCCGGCCATGATCCGCGTCGACACCAAGTATGAGATTGACTTGATGCCCATCACCTCGAGGGCGTCGATCTCCTCGCTGATGCGCATGGCACCCAATTCGGCGGTGGCGCCGGCGCCGACGGTGGCGGCCAGCGCCTGGCCCGCGACGACGGGCGCGGCGATGCGCACGTTGATCAGCGCGGCGAAGAACCCGGTGAACGCCTCGACACCGATGTTGCCCAGTGAGGCGAAGCCCTGAATGGCCACCAGCGACGAACCGGACAGCGTCACGAAGCCGACGATCGCGACCGTGCCGCCGATCACCGCCATCGCACCGGTGCCCATGCCGATCTCGGCGATCAGCCGCAGCGTCTCCCTGCGGTAATAGCGCAGCGCGTGCCCGACCGAGCCGACCGCCGTGACGACGAACCACGCGACATGCCCGACGCTGTCGACGAAGCGCGTCGGCGCGCCGACGACTTTCTCGGCGCGAGCGACTCCCCGCGGGAATCGAGAGCGCAGGACCTCAGTTGTCGACACGTCAGCGCCCCGTTCCGAACCGAACACCAATCGTGGTCAGCACCACGTTGACGGCGAACAACGCGATGACGCACAACACCAGCGTCTCGTTGACCGCGGTGCCAACGCCCTTCGCGCCGCCGGCCACCGTCAGCCCGCGATAGCAACCCACCAGCCCGGCGATCAGGCCGAAGGTGCCCGCCTTGACAATGGAAATCACCACCTCGGGCAGCCCGGTGATCAGCGTCAGCGTCGAGACGTAGGCGCCGGCGGAAACGTTCTGCAGGTACACCCCAAAGATGAAGCCACCGACCAGACCGACGGTGATCACCGCACCGTTGAGAAGCACCGCGACGAATGTCGAGGCGACCACGCGGGGAACGACGAGGCGGTGAATCGGGTCGATGCCGAGCACCTCGAGCGCGTCGATCTCCTCGCGGATGGTGCGGGCACCGAGGTCGGCACAGATGGCAGTAGATCCCGCCCCGGCGACCACCAGCACGGTCACCAGCGGGCCCAGCTGGGTGACGGCGCCGATCGCCGCACCGGCGCCGGAGACGTCGGCGGCGCCGAACTCGGCCAGCAGGATGTTGAGCGTGAAGATCAGCAGCACGGTCAGCGGGATGGACACCGCGAGGGTGGGCAGGAACGCCACCCGCATCAAGAACCAGCTCTGCAGGATGAACTCGCGCCACTGAAACGGCGGCTTGAAGAGAGCTTTGCCGGTGAGCACGCACATGCGGACGAAGCCGCCGACAGCCGTCAGCGCCGGCCTGGTCTGATCGCGGACATAGCCGACCACTCCGGTCGACGCCGTCACCGGTGGCCTCCCACGACGAAACCGCGACCGTCGTGGCGCAGCGGCAGACCCCGTCGCACGCCGCCTCCTTGCCCCAACCCCGTGTGTGTGAGCACCGTCTCCCTACTCGCGGGTAGTAAGACAGACCACAGGACTGTACCCGATCGACATGCGACAGTGCACTGCATCGGCAGGATTGAGCCCGTAACCGTTAGCAAACCCACCTCCGTTCGTTAAATGTCTTGTGCCGCAGCAGAAACCGTTGGCGGAGTAGAACTTTCGCCAGCGTCAATCGTCTTTTGCGCGCCAAAACGGGCCCGCAGTTCCGTCTTCAGGACTTTGCCAGCCGGGTTGCGCGGGAGCGCATCGACGATCTCGATCGCCTTCGGATGCTTGTACCGCGCCAGCCGTTCGTTGAGGAATTCGTCGAGGTCACCGAGGTCAAGATCGGTATGGACCGCGGCCACCGCGACGGGAACCTCGCCCCACTTCGGGTCCGGGCGCCCGATCACCGCTACCTCGACGATGGCGGGGTGCCCGGCCAGGGCGTTTTCGACCTCGGCGCAGTAGATGTTCTCGCCGCCGGAGATGATCATGTCCTTCTTGCGGTCGACGACCCAGACGTAGCCCTCCTCGTCCTGGCGGACCAGGTCGCCGGAGTGAAACCAACCGCCTGCGAACGCCTCGGCGGTGGCCTTCGGGTTGTTCCAATAGCCCGCCATCAGCGTCGGCGCCCGATAGACGATCTCGCCGACCTGGCCGGCGGGGACATCGTTCATGTTCTCGTCGACGACGCGGGCGGCCACCGTGGGGATCACCTTGCCGACCGAGCCGAGCTTGCGAATTGCGTCCTGCGCCAACAACATACATGTCACCGGCGACATCTCGGTCTGCCCGAACGCGGCGTAGATCTGGGTGCCGGGAAAGGTCTCGGCCATGTCGCGCAGCAGTGTGTCCGACGCGGGCGCGGCACCCCACGACAGCACCCGCAGCTGTAGCTTGCGCGGGTTGGCACGCTGCTCGGCAACCACCGCCTGCCACTGCGCGGGCACGAGGAACATCGACGTGACCTTCTCGGCCTCCAGCACGTCGAGCAGCGCGCCCGGGTCGAATGCCCCAAGGGGATAGATGACGGTCGGCAGGCCGAGCTGCAGCGGGGTGATCGTGTTGCCGATACCGGCGATGTGGAACAGCGGCACCCCGATGAAGCCGACGTCCCGGTTGATGTCGGCGCCGATCGTGAACAGGTTGGTCATCGCCTGGCCGGCGATGTTGGTGTGCGTGAGCACCGCGCCCCTCGGCCTGCCTGTGGTGCCCGACGTGTACATGATCAGCGCAGGCGAGTCGTTGGGGACGTCCACCGGCTGCGGCGCGTCGCCTGGCTCCGCGATCAGGTCGTCGTAGCCGATGACCTCGTCGTCGGTGCCCGCGCCTGCGACGATCACGGTCGCAAGCGTTTGGTCGATGTCCCGCACGGCGGTGGCGACCTTGGCCAGCACGGCTTCGGTGATCACCACCCGGGCCCCGCAGTCGCTGACCAGATAGGCGATCTCTGGCGGGGTCATCCGGAAGTTGACCGGCACCGCGATGGCACCGAGCTTGCTGGCCGCGAGGAACGACTCGATGAACTCGGTGCGGTTGAGCATCAGGATCAGCACACGGTCGCCGGAGCCGACGCCGCGCCTGCTGAGGGCGCCGGCTAGGGCCGTCACTCGCCGGTCAAGCTCACCCCAGGTCGTCGTGTGACCGAGGAACCGCAGCGCCGTGGCGCCCGGCTGCATCAACGCGTGCCTGGCGAGCTGGTTGGTCCAGTTCTGTCGGCGCGCCAGATACGGCTGCTCGGTGGGTGACGGCTCGGTCAACGGCTGGTGCTCCATCGGGTGGGTTGCGCGAAGTTGATATTTGATCAAACATGGTGTTGCCCCGGTCACACTATGGCCTCGGCGGCTCGCGGACAACCCCACGCCAGACAGACCGGAGAGACCCATGAACGCACCCGCCAGGCCCCGCCCCCAGCGGCGGCGGGCGGTACGTCGCGAGCAGCTCTCCGACGAGGTCGCGGCCCGGCTGCGCACCGACATCATGACGGGCACGCTGCGGCCGGGGAGGTTCATCCGGCTCGATGAGACGGCCGCTGCGCTGGGGGTCAGCATCACACCCGTGCGGGAGGCGCTGCGCACCCTGCGCGGCGAGGGCATGGTGCAGCTCGAGCCGCATCGCGGGCATGTGGTGGTGCCACTGTCGCGCGGGGACATCGAGGACATCTTCTGGCTGCAGGCCACGATCGCCAAGGAGCTCGCGGCGACGGCGGCCGAACGCATCACCGATGCGCAGATCGACGAGCTGGAACGGCTCAACGAGGGCTTCGCGGCCGCCGTCGAGGGTGGCGACGCTGAGGAGGTCGTGGCGGCGGAGTTGGTGTTCCACCGGGCGTTCAACCGTGCCACCGGCCGGATCAAGCTGGCCTGGTTCCTGTTACACGTCGCGCGGTATCTGCCGGGGCAGATCTATGCCAGCGACGCGGCGTGGGGTGCGGGGGCGGTGGCGGGCCACGGTGAGCTGATCGCGGCGTTGCGGAGGCGCGACGTCGCCACCGTCGTCCGGCTGACCAGTGGGGAGTTCAGCGACGCCGCGCAGCGATTGGTCGCGCGGCTCGATGAGATCGGGTTGTGGAGCTGACGCGCGAGTGGCCAAGCTACGGGCTGGCGGCCAGCTGCTCGGCGCGGGCCTTGAGGTTGTCGGCCAGATAGTCCAGCGTGTCGCCGATCGCCTTCTTCACCATCGGCTTGGGGATGGGCAGCTTGGTCTCGACGTCCAGATCGACGGTCAACAATGAGGTCGCCCCGATCGGCACCACCGAGAACTTCTGCTCCTGCTTCTCTAAGTGATCGCCCTGCTGCAGCACGGTGTAGATCTGGTTCTCGCCCGGGTAATAGACCGCGGTGATGAACGTGCCCGACTGACCCTGAACCACCACGTCGAGGCGCAGCTGGCTCGGCCGGCCGTCCTCATATCGGGCCAGCACCCAGCAGCCCTTGATCTCCTCATTCCACAGCGGATACGACTCGAAGTCGGCGACGATCGCCATGATCGACTCGGCGGGAGCGGCGACCTCGACTGTCTTGCTCACGAGCGGCATTGGCCGAGCATATCGACTACTCCGCGCGTGCCTTTTCCAGCAGCGCGCGGATGGCGTCGGGAATCGGCACCGACATGCGGGTAGCACGGTCGACGTACACATGCACCCAGTGGCCGACCGCGGCGATCCTCGCTAGGGGTCTCCGGCTTCGCCACCTACGCCGTCGTCGACCGTCGCTCCGTGGTGCCGGTACCCGTCGACGTGCCGCCCGTGGTCGCGTCGCTGCTCGGTTGCGCCGTCCTCACCGGCGGCGGGGCCGTCATCAACGCCGGACGGCCGCAACCCGGCCAAACCGTCGTGGTCGTGGGGCTCGGCGGCGTTGGCATGGCCGCGGTCATCACCGCCCTCGCACACCACGACGTCACCGTGATCGGCGTCGATCGGCTCGCCGACAAGCTCGACCTGGCGCGATCCATGGGTGTGCACGAGGCGTACACGCCCGACGAGGCGCGCGAACGGGTGGCTCAAGGCGGCGGTCGTGATCGAGGCCGTCGGCCACCCGCTGGCCGTGCAGACCGCGATCGACCTCACCGCACCCGGCGGCCGCACCGTCACCGTCGGCCTTCCGTCACCCGACGCGCGAATCACCGTGTCGCCGTTGGGTTTTGTCGCAGAAGGCCGATCGCTGATCGGCAGCTACCTCGGCTCGTCAGTGCCGTCGCACGACATCCCGCACTTCGTCGCGCGCGCTGTGGCGCGCGGGCCGGCTGCCGGTCGAAAAGCTGGTGTCGTCGACGATCATGCTCGACCAGATCAACGACGGCATGGACCAACTCGCCGACGGGCACGCGGTCCGGCAGTTGATCAGCTTCGAGTAGACACCGCGCCGGAAGTCGCGATGTCGGCGCGACGCAACGCAGCGACGACGAGCGCCCGGAGCTCGCGGCCAACCTCGAACTGCTTACCCGGCAGGGTGCGTGCCACCATTCGCAGATTCACGGTGTCAACCTCGATGCTCTCGACACCCATCAGCGACGGCTCGTCAAGTAACAGATCCGGCAGGCCCTCGTCCTGCATGGCGGCCTGCGCGACGCCGCTCAGGACGTCGGTGACTCGATTGATGTCCGCCGACGTGGGCACCGGCACGTCGACCACGGCGCGGGCCCAGTCCTTCGACATGTTGAGTGCTTTGACGATCTGACCGTTGGGCACGGTGAACACCTCACCGTCGCTGGTGCGGAGTTTGGTGACGCGCAGCGTGACGTCCTCGACGGTGCCGACGGCGGTGCCGCCCGCGGTGACCGAGAGCTCGACGAGATCACCGAAGCCGTACTGCTTCTCGGTGATGACGAAGAATCCGCTGAGCAGATCCTGGACGATGCGTTGTGCGCCGAAGCCGAGGGCGGCGCCCAAGACGGCGGCAGGTGCCACCAGCGAACCGACCGGCAGGCCAAGCTGATTGGCAATGTCGAGGGCGACCATCACATAGAGCAGCGCAATCGCCACCGAGGAGATGACTGAGGCGACGGCCTGACCGTGCTTGACGGTCTCCGACCGCACCGTCGCGTCGTGCTCGTCCCGCTTGGTCAGTCGCTTGCTGATCCGTCCCGCTATCCATCTGATGACCCGTGTGGTGACGACGGCGAAGAGCACCACCAACACGATGTGCAGGCCCTTCGTAAGGAGCCATTGGGTGAGGTCTTCCATCGTTGTAGGCATACGGGCGCACGGCTTCCCACTCTGGCGGGGGTGTCAAACACCGAAATCAACTTGTATGATGAGTTGACTAGTCGTCATACTTCTCAGAGGAGTCCGATGTCCGACCGCATCCGCCATCTCACGCTCTCGCACGTTGTCCTGCCACTGGAGACGCCGGTCAGCGACGCCAAAGTGCTGACCGGACGGCAGAAACCGCTGACCGAGACGGTCCTGTTGTTCGTCGAGGTCACCACCGAACAAGGCCACGAGGGCATGGGCTTCTCCTACTCCAAGCGCGCCGGCGGACGGGCCCAGTTCGCCCACCTGGCGGAGGTCGCGGACGTTGCGCTCGGCCAGGACCCGTCGGACATCGACCGGATCTACCAGTCCCTGCTGTGGGCCGGCGCATCGGTCGGCCGATCCGGTGTCGCCACGCAAGCGATCGCGGCGCTCGACGTCGCGCTGTGGGACCTCAAGGCCCGCCGCGCCGGCCTGCCGCTTGCGAAACTCATTGGCGCGCACCGCGATTCCTGCCCCGTCTACAACACGTCCGGCGGCTTCCTCCAGGCTTCGGTCGACGAAATCAAGGAGAAGGCCACGGCGTCGCTGGCCTCCGGGATCGGCGGCATCAAAATCAAGGTCGGGCAGCCGGATTGGAAAACCGACCTCAATCGGGTCGCGGCGCTGCGCGAGCACCTCGGCGAGACACCGTTCATGGTCGATGCCAACCAGCAGTGGGACCGGGCCAGGGCCCGCCGGATGTGCCGCGAGCTGGAGGCGTTCGACCTGGTGTGGATCGAGGAGCCCCTCGACGCGTGGGACGCCGTCGGCCATGCCGACCTGTCGCGCACCTTCGACACCCCGATCGCGACGGGCGAGATGCTCACCTCGGTGCGCGAACACATGGCGCTGCTCGACGCGGGATACCGCGGAATCGTGCAGCCCGACGCACCGCGGATCGGCGGGGTCACCCCGTTCCTGAAGTTCGCGACGCTGGCCGCGCAGGCAGGCCTGGCGCTGGCGCCGCATTACGCGATGGAGATCCACCTGCACCTTGCCGCGACCTACCCCACCGAGCCGTGGGTCGAACACTTCGAATGGCTCAACCCACTGCTCAACGAGCGCATCGAGATTCGCGATGGCCGGATTTGGGTGCCCGAGCGGCCCGGGCTCGGCTTTACGCTCAGCGAGCAGATGCGGGCGCTGACCAAGGAGAAGGCGGAGTTCGGCACGCGATGATTCACCCATGACGACGACACTGGCGCAGCGTGTCGTCGCCGGTTTGAAGGACAAGATCCTCGCCGGCGACCTGCCGCCCGGCCACAAGCTGCCCTCGGAGGCCGAGCTCATCGACGAGTACAAGGTGTCCCGGACGGTGGTCCGCGAGGCGGTGACGCGGCTGCGGGCCGAGGGGCTGGTCGAAACGTTTCAGGGCCGTGGCTCGTTCGTGCTCGCGATGCCCGAGCCCACATCGTTCACCGTCGAATCCGCGGCCATCCGGACACACCGCGACGTCCTCGACATGATCGACTTCCGCCTCGGAATCGAATGTGAGGCGGCCGCATTGGCGGCGGCGCGGGCGGACGCGGCCGGCGCGCAGTCCATACGGGCCGCGCTCGATGCGTTCGTCGCCGCCGCGCCGGAAGACCAAGTAGAAGCCGACTTCCGCTTCCACCGGGCGGTGGCGGCCGCCAGTGGCAACCGCTTCTACCTCGACCTGCTCGACTCACTCGGTCCGATGATGATCATGCTTCCCCGCACCCGGCTCGGCGACGCCTACTCGCTGACCGACACCGGCCACGTCGACCGGGTCCGGCGGGAGCAC
>JBKOYU010000108.1:0-4641 GCA_046725575.1 Actinomycetota bacterium
ACCCAGGACCGCGCAAGGCCCGATGCCTCTGGAAAGCGGTAAGCGACCTGCTTACCCGCCCATGGGGAAAGGTGCCTTCGCGCAAGGCCGCCGAATCTCTCAGGCGCCCGGGACGGGTTGACGACAGAGGGAGAGGAACCAGCGGTTCCTGCCCTAACGCGTCGGGAGTACACCTCAGTGTTCGATCACAACCAGCCCAACTTCGCCGATCGCCACATCGGACCGGATGCCGACGCCGTCGCGACCATGCTCAAGACCATCGGCGTGGGTGCCCTCGATGAACTGGCCGACAAGGCGCTGCCCGCGGGCATCCTCGACGCGCTGTCCGACGACGGCGTCGCACCCGGCCTGGATCAGCTATTGCCCGCCGCCAGCGAGCAGGAAGCGCTGGCCGAACTGCGCGCGATGGCCGATTCCAACACCGTCGCCGTGTCGATGATCGGGCAGGGCTACTTCGACACGTTGACACCATCGGTGTTGCGCCGCAACATACTTGAGAACCCCGCGTGGTACACCGCCTACACGCCGTACCAGCCGGAGATCAGCCAGGGGCGCCTTGAGGCGCTGCTGAACTTCCAGACGATGGTCGCCGACCTGACCGGGCTCGAGATCGCCAACGCCTCGATGCTCGACGAGGGCACCGCCGCCGCCGAGGCGATGACGCTGATGCACCGCGCGGTGCGCGGCCCGTCGAACCGGCTGGCCGTCGACGCCGACGTGTACCGCCAGACCGCCGCGATCCTGGCCACCCGCGCCGAGCCGCTGGGCATCGAGATCGTCACCGCCGACCTTCGCGCCGGCCTGCCCGACGGCGACTTCTTCGGGGTGATCACGCAGCTGCCCGGCGCCAGCGGCGCGGTGGTCGACTGGACCGAGTTGGTGGCCGCCGCGCACGACCGCGGCGCACTGGTCGCGGTGGGCGCCGACCTGCTGGCGCTGACCCTGATCGCCCCGCCCGGCGACATCGGTGCCGACGTCGCCTTCGGCAGCACCCAAAGATTCGGTGTGCCAATGGGATTCGGCGGGCCGCACGCCGGCTACTTGGCCGTGCACGCCAAGCATGTCCGCCAGTTGCCCGGCCGACTGGTCGGCGTGTCTCAGGACGCCGACGGCGCACCGGCATATCGGCTGGCGCTGCAGACCCGCGAGCAGCACATCCGCCGCGACAAGGCCACCAGCAATATCTGTACCGCGCAGGTGCTGCTGGCGGTGATCGCGGCGATGTACGCCAGCTATCACGGCGCCGACGGGTTGGCCGGGATCGCGCGACGGGTGCACGCCCGTGCGGAGGCGATCGCCGGTGCGCTGGGCGACGCGTTGGTTCACGACACGTTCTTCGACACTGTGCTCGCCCGTGTCCCGGGCCACGCCCACGACGTGGTCGCGGCGGCCAAGGCCAATGGCATCAACCTCTGGCGCGTCGACGCCGACCATGTGTCGGTCTCGTGCGACGAGGCCACTACCGACGAGCACGTGGCGACAGTGCTCGCGGCCTTCGGCGTGGCTTCCGCCGAACCGGTGCGCTCGGACATCGCCACCCGCACCTCGGAGTTCCTCACCCATCCGGCGTTCACGCGATATCGCACCGAAACCGAGATGATGCGCTACCTGCGGTCGCTGGCCGACAAGGATATTGCGTTGGACCGCAGCATGATTCCGCTCGGGTCCTGCACGATGAAGCTCAACGCGGCGGCCGAGATGGAGCCGATCACCTGGCCGGAGTTCTCCCGCCAGCATCCGTTCGCGCCCGCGTCGGACACGCCCGGGCTGCGTAAGCTGATCGCCGACCTGGAGAACTGGCTGACGGCGATCACCGGCTATGACGCGGTGTCGCTGCAGCCGAACGCGGGGTCGCAGGGGGAGTACGCCGGCCTGCTGGCGATCCAGGCGTATCACGCCGAGCGCGGCCAGCCCGACCGCGATGTGTGCCTGATCCCCTCCAGCGCGCACGGCACCAACGCGGCGTCGGCGGCACTGGCAGGCATGCGGGTCGTGGTGGTCGCGTGCCGCGCCAACGGCGACGTGGACCTCGACGACCTGCGCGCGAAGGTGGCCGAGCACGCAGATCGGTTGTCGGCGTTGATGATCACGTACCCGTCGACGCACGGCGTCTATGAGCACGACATCGCCGACATCTGCGCGGCGGTGCACGACGTTGGCGGTCAGGTGTACGTCGACGGCGCCAACCTCAACGCCCTTGTCGGGCTGGCCCGGCCCGGCCGGTTCGGCGGTGACGTGAGCCATCTCAATCTGCACAAGACGTTCTGCATTCCGCACGGGGGCGGTGGCCCCGGCGTGGGTCCGGTCGCGGTGCGCGAGCATCTGGCCTCCTACCTGCCCGGTCATCCGCTGGCCGAGGAACTGCCTGCGAAGTACACGGTGTCGTCGGCGCCGTACGGTTCGGCGTCGATCCTGCCGATCACGTGGGCCTACATCAGGATGATGGGCGCCGCCGGGTTGCGCGCCGCGTCGTTGACTGCGATCGCTTCGGCCAACTACATCGCCCGGCGCCTCGACGAGTACTACCCGGTGCTGTACACGGGCGAAAACGGCATGGTGGCCCACGAGTGCATCCTCGACCTGCGTGGCATCACCAAGAACACAGGTGTCACCGTCGACGACGTGGCAAAACGGCTGGCGGACTACGGTTTCCACGCGCCGACTATGAGCTTCCCTGTTGCCGGCACGCTGATGGTCGAGCCGACAGAAAGCGAGAGCCTGGCCGAGGTCGATGCGTTCTGCGACGCGATGATCGCGATCCGCGGCGAGATCGACAAGGTCGGCGCGGGCACATGGTCGGTCGACGACAACCCGCTGCGCGGCGCGCCGCATACGGCGGAGTGCCTGCTGGTGGCCAACTGGGATCACCCCTACACCCGCGAGGAGGCGGCGTACCCGCTGGGCAAGGGATTCCGGCCCAAGGTGTGGCCGCCAGTGCGCCGCATCGACGGCGCCTACGGCGACCGCAACCTGGTGTGCTCGTGCCCTCCGGTCGAAGCGTTCGCATAGCGACGTGGGCGCGCCCGCTTGTCAAACCTGAAATACAACGAGCGCTGGTCTTCCACTTGCTGGCGTGCAAAGCGCGGATTCTGCGCTACCGATGTTGACCAGCACGCATGGCTTGCAGTGGCGTTCGTACGACGTTCAGTCGGCACGGCAGTCGCAAGCTGATCGGATGGCTTGTGCCGCTGAAGCTTTCACTCCTAACACAACTCACGACATTACCGCATTCGGCCACCCGCCAGTCCTCGCCGCTCGCGTCTCTTTGCGCTCGAGCGGAAGTCCTCGTCGCGCCCACGTCGTTGAACGAAGGTGTCGACGGTACTGTGACCGCATGACGGAGCAAACGCCGAAGCTCTACATTTTCCCGCATGCCGGTGGATCGGCACAGTATTACGTCCCCTTCGCCAAGGCCTTCTCCAGCGACATCAAACGCATCGCGGTCCAGTATCCGGGACAGCGCGGCCGACAGGATCTGGCGTCGTTTACGAGTATTCGGGACCTAGCCGATCAGGTGTGTCAGATGGTGTCGCCGCTGGATGAGTCCGACAGCAAGATCGCCTTCTTCGGGCACAGCATGGGCGCTTTGCTTGCTTTCGAGGTCGCTTGTCGGTTCCAAGCGGCGGGTAACCCCATTGCGGCCTTGTTCGTGTCGGCCTGTGCCGCACCTGGCCGAGTCGGCTACGAATACATTCCCGAGTCCGATCGCGGCCTACTCAATGCGGTGAGCGAAATGACCGGTGCGAATCCGGAGTTCATGGAGAACGAGGAGTTCGCGGCGAAGATCCTGCCCACATTGCGGGGGCTCAAGGCCATCGCGAATTACGACTGTCCACCTGACGCGACCGTGTCGTGTCCCATCTACGCGTTCCTCGGCGATGATGACGAAGTCGCCACCTACGAGAAGGTGGTGCCGTGGTCGCAGCGCACAACGTCAGAGTTCACCGCGCGGGTGTTTACCGGGCATCACTTCTATCTGAACGACCACCTGGCTGACCTGGTCTCCGATGTCGAAGGAAAGTTCTGGTCACGCTGCAGCGCCTGATCCTTACACGCGAACCATCGACCTGGGAAACCACTTGACCCAATGCCAACAGGAATGTGGGCTTGACCAGCGCCGCACGGGCACGCCGTGACCGTAACGTATTCACCGCCCACATCGACGGTTAACGCATGGGCCCTGGACCTGTTCGCGAAATGAGTCGATCCGCATCCGCCTTGCCAACGTTGGCCTTCATGTTGTCGATTTCCACCGCCGCCTGGAGCTCGTCGGTTGGCCGTCTGCCACCACCGTCACGGTCACAATCCGCATGCACGTACGCTATGCCATGCCGACCCATTGTCTCGCGGTCGGCGACCGGCAACCGCCACCGCCCGCAAACGCCTAACCCGTCAGCTCAGCTGCAGGATCTTTTGACTTCAGACACCGACACACCCCGATCGCTCATGCCGCCCATACCGCCCCGAGCAACCAATAACCCCAAAGCTACCCCACATGATCCCTTGACTGGCAAAACTGCTCCCCGCGTGGTCCCATTACTTACAACGACGTGGTATCACTCTCACAGCGGAACCAGCCCCGAACTGCCTGGCAAGCAAAACAGGACCGTATCGTTGGGCGGAATAACCGACATGTTCGAC
>JBKOYU010000834.1:0-4001 GCA_046725575.1 Actinomycetota bacterium
GACCTACACGATCGTGATCTCACCGCAGGACCCGGATGTCTGGAATTGGGTGTCGACGAGCGGGCTGAACGAGGGCACGATCTCCATCCGATTCCAGGACCTCCACCCGAAGTCATCGAAGTTGCCGACAGTCAGCTCCCGGGTGGCATCACTGGACGAGCTGCCCACCGTCCTGCCGCCACATACCGTGTACGTCACGACGCAGGATCGGCTGGACCAGATCGCGCTACGAAAGTCCGGTTTCAACAATCGGTTTGCGCCATACCCGCAGCCTTATCCCGTTCGCGGCGACGGACGAAAGCGGTGGGCCTCAGCCGTAAAGATGGTGCGGTGGGCCTCAGCCGTAAAGATGGTGCGGTGGGCCTCAGCCGTAAAGATGGTTCGGGCACGAGACATCGACGTACACGCCACGGCATCGGAACGACTGGGTTCTCGCTGTGAGGGTGCCCACCGTCGCCAGCGGGTAACCACCTCACATGAACATCGCTGCCAAGGCGATCGATCTCCTGGTCAATCCGCGGCGGATTTCGGACCCCGATCGGCTGCGCGCAGCGGCGGCCGGCAAGACGGTGCTGGTCACCGGGGCTTCGTACGGACTCGGCGAGGCAACAGCCCGCAAGCTCGCCGCGGCCGGTGCCACCACGTTGCTCGTCGCCCGGTCTGCGGACAAGCTCAACGAGCTCGCCGCGACGCTCGGCGACAGCGGCGGCCGAGCGGTCGCTTACGCTGCGGATCTGACCGACGAGTCCGCGGTCGACGACCTGGTGAACCGAATCAACAAGGATCACGGCGCGCTTGACATCATGGTGAACAACGCCGGCAAGTCGATCCGCCGGTCGCTGCACCTGCAGTACGAACGACCGCACGATTTCGTGCGAACGATTGACGTCAACTATCTCGGGCCAATCCGCTTGCTGCTGGGGCTGATTCCCGCGATGCGGGAGCGCGGCAGCGGGCACATCGTGAACATCTCAAGCATCGGCGTGCGCGTTCCGCCTGGTCCGCGGTGGGGCGCTTACCAGGCATCCAAGGGTGCTTTCGACACGTGGCTGCGCAGCGTCGCGCCGGAATTGCACGACGACGGTGTCGACGTCACCTCGGTCTACATGGGGTTGATCCACACCCGCATGGTCGAGCCCACACCAATCCTGCGCAGGGTGCCCGGCCTATCCCCAGAGGAGGCCGCTGACATCGTCGCGAAAGCGATCATCGAGCGGCCCGCTACGATCGAGCCATGGTGGGTGTGGCCCGCCGAAGTCACCTCGGTGCTATTGCGGGGGCCGATCGACCGCGCGGCCCAGCTGTGGTACCGGTACACCACCGATTCCGGCGAAGCGCGGAAGGTCGGACGGTGAGTAACGGAAAGGTGGTGACCACGGCGGCTCGGGCGTTGCTGCGCTCGAGACTGCTTACGCCCATGGCGCCGGGAGCACTGTTCGGCGTTCTTCGCGAGGCGGCTCGAGGCCGCACGAATCCATTCACCCTGCTGGCTGTCGTGGCCGCCCGCTGGCCAGATCGGGCGGCGATGGTCGATGACGACGGTGCAATGAGCTACCGCGAGTTGCGGTCAAGAACCGAAGCACTCGCCGGTCAGCTCGGCCGCCGGGGCGTTGGACCGGGGCACGCGGTCGGGATCTTGTGCCGCAACGGGCGAGGCTTCGTCCAGGCGGTGTTCGGGCCGGCCCTGCTCGGTGCCGATGTGGTGCTCCTCAACACGGACTTTCGTACGGACGCGCTTGCCGCCGCGTTGGGCACGCACCGGATCAAGACGGTGGTCTGTGACGAGGAATTCGCGGATCGAGTGAAGGCAGCGGGTGGATCCGTCACCGTCATCGATCCCGTTGCGGTCAACTCACATCAGGGTGGTCGACGGCCCAAGGTTGCGGCGGCCGGTCGC
Organism: Actinomycetota bacterium; assembly: GCA_046725575.1. Classification (GTDB taxonomy): domain Bacteria; phylum Actinomycetota; class Actinomycetes; order Mycobacteriales; family Mycobacteriaceae; genus Mycobacterium. Next base: position 1,898 of record JBKOYU010000834.1, read on the forward strand.
ATCGTTCTTCTCACGTCCGGCACAACGGGTCAACCCAAAGGCGTTCCCCGCAAGCCCGAAATCGCTTCGGCACTGGGCATCGGCGCGTCAATCCTGGATCGCACGGGGCTGCGAATCGGTTCCCGAATCGCTTTGGCGGTGCCCATGTTTCACGGCCTGGGCTTCGGCATGCTGATCCTGACCATCACCCTCGGCGGGACGGCCCTGACGCGGCGGCGCTTCAACGCCGAAGCCACCCTCGCCCAGGCGTCTCGACATCAGGCCGACGCATTGACCGCGGTACCGGTGATACTCGCACGCATCCTCGATCTGCCCGAAGACGTGCGGGAGCGATACCCGTTGCCCTCCCTGCGCGTGGTGATATCAAGCGGAGCCCGACTGCATCCCAGCCTGGCACGCCGTTTCATGGACGCATACGGCGACGTGATCTACAACGGTTACGGCTCCTCAGAAGTCGGCATCGGTTCCCTGGCGACACCAGCAGACCTGCGCGAAGCGCCCGAGACGGTCGGCAGGCCGGTCGCCGGATGCCCGGTGCGGATTCTCGACGAACACGGCAAACCGGTTGGGCCGCATGTCACCGGTCGCGTCTTCGTCGGCGGCGACCTGACGTTCGACGCGTACACCGGCGGGGAAACCAAGGACGTGGTCGCCGACATGACCAGCACCGGCGACATGGGCTACTTCGATGAGGTGGGACGGCTGTTCATCGTCGGCCGTGAAGACGACATGATCGTCTCCGGCGGCGAGAACGTATACCCGCGCGCCGTCGAGAACGCCCTCGCCGAACATCCCGACGTCGCCGACAATGCAGTGATCGGCGTCCCGGACGAAGACTACGGCGAACGACTCGCCGCATTCATCGTTCCCCGTCCGGACGCGGATCTGGACGTGGCCGTGCTCCGGGATTACCTGAAAGACAAAGTGTCTCGCTACGAGCAACCGCGTGACATCGAGATCGTCACTGCGATTCCGCGCAACCCTGCAGGCAAGGTACTGCGAAACGAGCTGCAGTCATAAGCGACGCCTACACGATCGGGATTCCGCCGACTCACACCGACAGCAGCCGCTGGAAGAAGTCGCGGTAGCGTGTTAGCGCGACACGAAGGACCTCGGTGGAGGCCTCCTCGCCTCGAGCCCACTGCGCTTCGAGCCGCGAGCGCGCCTCGGAGAAACCGGTGGTGAGCTGTTCGACGACTTCCGCCACGAGCGCATCGGCCTTCTGGACGCACTCTTTGGGGTCATCGACGAAAGCTGCCTGGACTTCGTCCCAGCGCGAGCGCAACCCTGAAAGATCGTCGCGGGCGAAAAGCGAGTCGTCGGTCGACGATTCGGTTTCAGTGGTCGGCGATTCGGTTTCAGTAGTCGGCGATTCGGCCTCACCGGTTGACTGCTCCGGCGGCTCACCTTGCTCGGGTGGCGTTTCGGTCGTCATGGTCTCCGAAGACGGACTCTCCGTCTCGTCTGGCGGTGCGCTTGGTGCGGTCGATTCAGTCTCTGCGCTCGAAGATTCGAGCCGTGCAGTTGAGGAGTCACCTGCGGTCGAAGTCGAGGCAGTTGTATCGGTTTGCTCATCGTGGGTTGTCATGCCCGTGCCTCCTTTGACTTGTCCTTATCGGGCTCGAGGTCGGTCTCGAGCAACTTGTCGAAGAGTGCGCGGTAATGGACGAACGCCTCGCGTTGGGCCTCCGTGCCGATGTCGCCCTGCTCTTGCGCCAAGTGGAGGGTGTGAGCGGCACGGTAGTGCTCGACGACATTCGGGTGATCGACCGAGAGGTCGGCCGCCCGCTGCTCGAAATCATCGATTGGGTATCCGCGTTCGCGCATTACCTGGATCACGAGACGATCTGCGTCCCCGACCGCCTTGGACGGATTGTCGACGAACGCGGTCTGCACGGTGTGCCAGTGTTCGGCGTACTTGGCTCGCGATTCCGTTGCCAGCGGAACGATGTCGAGCTTCTGTCGCTTTCGCTCGCGCGCGACGAGCTCCTGTTCGGCGGCGCGTTGATCACCGGCTTCGTCTACGGCTCGTTCGTACTCTGGACCAAAGTGTGTCTTCAGTCGTTCGGTCCTCCTGCGACGCATCGCTGACGCCGCAAAAACC
>JBKOYU010001150.1:0-2994 GCA_046725575.1 Actinomycetota bacterium
ATCCTCCTCGAAGTCCTCGACGAGGAATTTGGGGCCTGGCTGACCGACCTGGAAACCCGGCTCGGCAGGCCGCGGGCGAGGAAAGCCAACTATGCCAACGAGATTCGGGTAGCCACGGCAATCGCTGACTCGCTGGTGGACAGGCAATTGCTCTGCGAGCTGATCGGGTCGATGGCCGGGGTGCTCGAACGCAATATCTCGTTCGACTTCGCGCGCGACTTCAAAGCGCGCGCGCTGGCGAGGATCGCCGAGTTGGCGCAACTCGTCGCACAACAGCTGCCGTGGCTGCCCCGCGAGTTCACCGAATTCTTCGCAGAGGCCGCGCTGACCCTGGCCGCAGGCATGTATCCGTTCTCGGTCCCCACCGAACCGGTTCTGGCGGCGATCGCCGAGTTGGGCTTTCCCGATCCGGGGGAGCGGTTCGGCGACGGCCTGCGTATCGGGTTGGTGACCTGGCTGATTGGCGCCGCAGCGCAAACCGGGGCGTGACAGACTTCGCCCATGAGCAGACGGTCCGGGCCGCGCATAGCGATCCTCTCCGCGATCCTGACGTTGGTGGCGGCCGGCGTCGGGCTCGTCGCCATGCTGATCTTGAATGCGTTCGTCCTCGACGAGTACGACGCCTACGGGGAGGTCCCGATCCCGGGCTCGACCAGTCTGCACCTGCCCGCGGGTGAGATGACCGTCAGCTTCCACACGATGGTCACAGGCAGCCCGTCGAGCGGATTTCCGATTCCGGATCTGAAGTTCTCGATCACTCCGCCTGACGGTGTTCCCAAACCCCACGTGACCGAAAACGTCGGCGCCACAACCACGGTGAACAGCGACACGCATGTCCAGGTGTGGGTGGTGCAGATTCCCGAGGAGGGCACCTACGAGATCGTCACCGACGGAAACGTCAACGGCTACATCAGTCCCCGGCTCGCGTTCGGCCACGGCAGTTCCTACGGCTGGGTGGCGTGGGTGTTCGGCGGGGTGCTTGCCCTCGGCATCGGCGAACTCGTCGCCGCGTTGATCTGGTCGGCCAAGTCGGCTAAACGGGCGAGGCCACTCGCGCCGGAGGAGATGATGACTCTTGATCAGCCGACATGGAGTGCAAACCCGGGGCCCAGCCCTTCGACCTACACGCCGACCGCCGACGGTATCCGGATCGAACAGCTCAAATCCTTAGCCGCGCTGAGGGATTCGGGCGCGCTGACCGAAGAGGAGTTCGAGGCGGAGAAGCGCCGAATCCTCGACAGCTAGTGGCCACGGGCGACCCATTCGTCGTAGTGGACGATTTCGTCGCCGATGGTGGTGGAGTCGCCGTGGCCGGTGTAGACGACGGTCTCGCCCGGCAGCATGCCGAGTTTCTCCGAGATCGATGTGAGGATCGTCGGGAAGTCGGAGTACGACCGGCCAGTCGCGCCGGGCCCGCCCTCGAATAGGGTGTCGCCGCTGAACACCGCGTTCAGCTCGGGTGCATGCCAGCACACCGACCCTGGGGAGTGTCCCGGCGTGTGTATCGCGCGCAGTTCGTGGCCAGCGACGCGCAGCGTGTCGCCGTCGTTCACTGTGCGGAAATCCTTGTCCGGGTGCGTCATTCGCCACAGCACGTCGTCGGCCGGGTGCAGCAGCACCGCGGCGTCGAGCGCCCCGCCGAGTTCGGGTGCGACCGTCACGTGGTCGTTGTGGCCATGCGTGCACACCACCGCCACCACGTGGCGACCGCCCACCGCGTCGATGATCGGCTGCGCGTCGTGCGCGGCGTCGAATACGACGACCTCCGAGTCGTCGCCGACGACCCAGATGTTGTTGTCGACTTCCCAACTGCCGCCGTCGAGTTCGAACGTGCCATGGGTGACGACGCGCCCGATCGGGCCGCCGTTCACTTGAGCACCACGACCGAGCGCAGCACCTCGCCGGCGTGCATCTTGTGGAAGGCGTCTTCGATGTCGCCCAGCCCGATGCGCTCAGACACGAACTTCTCCAGCGGCAGCCTGCCCTGCATGTAGAGGCTGATCAGCGTGGGGAAGTCGCGCTCGGGCAGGCAGTCGCCGTACCACGACGACTTCAGTGATCCGCCCCGCGAGAAGAAGTCGATCAGCGGCATCTCGAGCTTCATGTCTGGCGTCGGAACGCCAACCAGCACAACGGTTCCCGCGAGGTCGCGGGCGTAGAACGCCTGCTTCCAGGTTTCCGGCCGACCGACCGCGTCGATCACCACGTCGGCGCCGTTGCCGTCGGTGAGGTCCTGGATGGTTTCCACCGGATCGAGGTCGCGCGCGTTGATGGTGTGCGTGGCACCGAAACCTCTCGCCCAGTCGAGCTTCTTGTTGTCGGTGTCGACGGCGATGATCCGCTTGGCCCCGACCAGCCGCGCACCCGCGATCGCAGCGTCACCCACACCGCCGCAGCCGATCACCGCGACCGTGTCGTCGCGACCGACCGCGCCGGTGTTGACGGCCGCGCCGAGTCCGGCCATCACACCGCAGCCCAGCAGCCCAGCCACGGCCGGGTCCGCCTCGGGGTCGACCTTGGTGCACTGCAGCTCGTGCACCAGCGTCTTGTCGGCGAACGCGCCGATGCCCAGCGCCGGAGTCAACTCGGTGCCGTCGGTAAGCGTCATTGGCTGTGAGGCGTTGAACGTGTTGAAGCAGTACCACGGCCGGCCTCGCTTGCACGCCCGGCATTCACCGCACACCGCGCGCCAGTTCAGGATCACGAAGTCGCCGGGCTCGACGTGTGTCACGCCGTCGCCGACCGACTCGACGGTGCCCGCAGCCTCATGGCCGAGTAGAAACGGGAACTCGTCGTTGATGCCGCCCTCGCGGTACGTCAGGTCCGTATGGCAGACGCCGCAGGCAAGGATGTCGACCACCACATCGCCTGGTCCTGGGTCGGGGATGACGACATCCACCAGCTCGACCGGTTCACCCTTTTTCCGTGAAATCACACCGCGCACCGTCTGACTCATGCGTACAACCTAATGCCTGCGGTGGCAGGCTAGGGAGG
>JBKOYU010001159.1:0-2124 GCA_046725575.1 Actinomycetota bacterium
ACTGCCGAGCGCGTTGCGAAGGAACGCCTGACGTGAGATCTCCCGCGTCACGGCCGGATACGGGTGGGTGCTACGCGGCCCGTTCGAGAAGCGGCGCAGCCCGTGATACCTCGGGGCAGACGACGCGCAGCGCGCGCGGACGCCGCGAATGCAGGCCGACGAGTGAACCCGAACGGACGACACCTAGCGGCCCCTGGCGGGCGAAGCGCGCGATCCCGGTTGATCGCACTGCCAAGGCCGCCTTGGCCTGGCGGTACCCGACACGCATCCCGGCCGCGCAAATGATCAGAAGTCCGCCGACGCCGGGGAGAGCGAATGCGGCAAGCGCCGACAGTGAAGCGGGAGCCAGCACTGCCCTGATGGTGTGCTCGAGGAACGCGAGGGCGCTCGTCGGACCGGCGCCTTCGGCCGCGAGCGGCGCTGTCCCGGAAAGCGACAAATCCACGCTCAAGCCGGCAGTCGCAATTCCCTCGAGCGTCGCGGGCGCGGTGACATCGTCAAGCACCGGCGCGCCCCCTCCAGGGAAAATCGGCAGGATCGGCGGCGGCAAGGGTGCCGTTGGGGGCACAAGCGCCGCGCCGGTTGCGACGGCCAGCCCTGCAGCGGAGCTAGTGCCCACCGGGTTGACCGCCGTTGTATCCATTCCGGCCACGACGAGCAGCGAGTAAAGATCACCCGGCACCTGCGCGAGCGGCGCGACGGCGTCATTGACCGTAATGAGCGTGTTTTGAACGTACGCGATGACGTCGGCAACCGGCGTTTCGGACGTGGGAAGCGACAACATCACGCCAGGCATCGACAACGCAGCACCAACAACCGTCCCGAACGCTTTCGTCACCGGCTGCACCGCCTTCAAAGCGGGCGCGATCGCATCGGTAGACGATGCGAAGGCATCCGAATTCAACGCGGCGTTGGTTTCCGACGCGGTCCCATTTGAATCGGTCGCCACCACATTCGAGTCGGATGCGGGGTCGGTAACCGCCGCGGTGACGCTGGGCGCCTGGTTTTCGTCATTGGCGTCTGCGGCGACAGATTCTGTTGTCGATTCTGAGACGACTGGTTCTGTTGTCGATTCTGAGACGACTGGTTTTGTTGTCGATTCTGAGACGACTGGATGCGAGCGTGGCTTCCCGAGCTCCTGAAGCTTGCGGATCAGGTCACGAAGCGGAAATGGGCGCGTCGGCTGCCCCGGGGTTTCAGTGACGGTCGCGGTAGGCGCAGCCGCCGTTTCCACGGTTTCACTCGACGGCTCAGCACTGGTGGTTGAACCAGTGGATTCGGTATCGGCAGCGGCGATCGCTCCGCCGGCGCTACCAATGAGGAGGCCTGTTGTAAGCACGCAGACACCCGCTGCGAGGCGCAGATGCGACGAAATTTTGGTCTCCTCCCACCAGCAAGCGATCTCGTCGGTAGGTACTCGATCCGCATTGTCGCACAGTTTCCGCCATAGCTAACCCGATTCTGCGGTGAATCTGGCGCAGTGATATTGAGCGGCAAACCATTTCCGCACCGGGCGTCCGTTCTTCTGTTCTTCCCGACTAGGGACGAGTTCGTTGACGGCAACGTCAAAAAGAAATGCGGACCCGATGCTGTGGGCTTAATGCTCCGCCGACTGCTCGATGGCGGTGACATCAGCCGCGAGAGCGTGTGGATGGACACCGCCGCCATCGTGGCCCAACTCCGCATGACCCGGACCCCGACCGTGACTAGACGTCATACACAACACGTCGGTACGGTTAACACCGCCGCGTGCAACGAGCAACGCCTGCCGCCGCAGCCATTTTCGGCGAATTTTCGTTCGCTAGCGTAAATATTTCCCGGTGGGGCGCACGGTAACACCGCTGGTCGGCCCGCCGATAAATGCCACAACGTCGGTGTTGCACTACTTCTCCGTAGCAGATGACGTGCAAGGGTGAGCAAACTATGCTCGCTTCGGGTGGGCGCTTGAACCGCAGCGGCGACGTCGGATTGACGACGAGAGTGGGGTCATAACGTGCAGACAGCGCTGGGACTGTCGATGACGTCCACCAGCGTCGGCTGGGCGCTGCTCGACGGACAGGGCCCCGATGCCGAAACCCTCGACCACGACACCTTCGACGTTCAGTCCGGTTCCGACGCTGATAC
>JBKOYU010000397.1:0-5488 GCA_046725575.1 Actinomycetota bacterium
GCTCAGGATACGTGTCGCCATATCCGCAGCGTGTGCTCGACGTTGTCGGGAGCGGCCCCGTCCAGCCACGCAATTCGGTGGTCGCGGCGGAACCACGAGCGCTGGCGACGGACATAGCGGCGCGTGCTGAAGAAGGTCGGCTCGCGGGCCGCCGACCCGTCGCCGCCCGCGTCGAGGTCGGCGATCACTTGGGCATATCCCAGGGCGCGCGACGCGGTGACGCCGTCGCGGAGGCCCTCGTCCAGCAGCGCCTGAACCTCGCCGACGAGGCCGTCGGCGAACATCTTGTCCGTCCGCTGCGCCAGCCGATCATCGAGAAGCGCTGTGTCCCAATCCAATCCGACGATCGCGGTGTCCCAGCGAGGCTTGCCGATCACGGGCGCCGACGCCGCGAACGGTTGTCCGGTGAGTTCGACAACCTCCAACGCCCGCACGATGCGGCGGCCGTCGGTGGGCAGGATCGAGGAGGCGGCGTCGGCGTCGACCCGCGCGAGCTCCTCATGCAAAGCGCCCACGCCGATCTCGGCCAGCCGCCCCTCCCATTTGGCCCGCACGGCAGCGTCGGTTGCGGGGAACGACCATTCGTCGAGCAGCGACTGGATGTACATCATGGATCCGCCGACCACGATCGGCACCGCGCCACGGGCGGTGATCGCCTCGATATCGGCGGCGGCGGCCTGCTGGTAGCGGGCGACGGTGGCCGTCTCGGTGACGTCGAGGACGTCGAGCTGGTGGTGCGGGATGCCGCGACGCTCGGATACGGGCAGCTTCGCCGTGCCGATGTCCATGCCGCGGTAGAGCTGCATGGCGTCGGCGTTCACAATCTCCCCGCGCACGCGTTCCGCGACATCCAGAGCGAGCGCCGACTTGCCGGTGCCCGTCGGGCCGATGATCGCGATGGGCCTCACTGTGTTGATACCCGGGTCGCTTCGCTCTCCCCCTGGTCTTCGGCCGGGAGGTGCCCCCAGCCCACCGGAAGCCAGACGCCGGCGAAGTAGCCGACGCCGTAGGGCGCGCCGCGGTAGAACTCCTTGGCCGATCGCGGTGCGGGTTGGACCAGCCCGGCGAGCACCTGGTAGGCGACTCGGCCGACGATGGTGTCAGGCAGCCGGGTCAGCGCGGCGGCATCGCCTGCGGCGAGCGCGACGTCGAGCGCGGCCTGGACGGGGATCGAGTCGGGGTCGTAGCCGCCGGGCGCGGGCGGGGTGAGCGTGTGGGCGCCGTCGGCGACGACAAGGATTCCGATCGGATCGGCCGCCTCGTCGACCTCGGTGCGCAACCGGCGACCGCGGGCCAGCGCGGCGTCGACGTCGTGTTCCGCGGCGTGCACCCGCACCTCGACGCGTGCTTCGGGCTTGACCTCGCCGCGGACCCAGCCCGCGATCAACGCGCACAGCGGCAGTTCCGTGGGTGTACCGGCGCCGCCGGGCGACAGGGTGACGCGCCGGTCGACGCCGTAGCCCGCGAAGGTGCCTGCCCTGTCGGGACCCACCACGGCGTCGGCTGCACCGACCCCGACGGCGATCCACCTCGCCGGCAGCGATCCGGCGGCGCTGAAGACCGCCTCCCGCAGGTCGGTCAGTTCGTCGGCGGCATTGGCAGCCAGTTCGGGGACCATGACGGGTGCCGACGGGATGATCGCGATGGCGCTCAGCACGCCACCAAACTACTGGTCACGCGGGTTGCGTGGCGGCACCGGCCGCCTCGCCGCGGGCCAGCGCGGCCGTCGCGACCACCATCACCGCCACCGCGACGACCAGCGTCAGCCAGCCGGCGTCGCCGGGCCGCAGCGTCTCGCCGAGCACCACGATGCCGAGAACCGATCCGACAACCGGCTCCGTCACGGTCATGGTCGGCAGCGACGCGGTCAGTGCACCTGCCCGGAACGACGACTGCTGCCACGCCGTGCCCGCAATGGCGACCAGTGCCCAGACATACAGCTCGGGCGTGCGCAGCAGCGCCCACAGACCGTCGTCGAGGCGGTCCACCACTCCCTTCGTCAGCACCGCGAACACGCCCCACAGCGCGCCTGACACGAGCGCCAGCAGCACCGCGCTGACGGGTCCGGACCAGATCCGGGCGCCCACGACACACAGCACCAGTGCGGGCCCGAGCACCGCGATCACCGCCGTCCACGTCTCCAACGACGCCCGGGAGTGCCCTGCGGTCGGATTGCCGACGGTGACGATGACTGCGACCGCGGCGGCGAGCAGCGCGGCCCACGTCCATTCCCAGCGGGTCACCCGCCGGTGCGACAGTCGGGCGTTGATCGGCAGCGCGAACAGCAGCGACGTCACCAGCACGGCCTGCACCAACAACACCGAACCCAGGCCCAGCGCCGCGGCCTGTAGCGCGAATCCGACCGCCGCGACCATGCTGCCCAGCCACCACTGGCCGTCGCGTAGCAGCCGCAGGAACAGGTCGACATGGCTGACCGGTTCGTCGGTGACTTCATGCGCCGAGCGCTGATGGATGACGTCGCCGATCGCGATGAAGAACGCGGCGCCGAGGGCAAGCAGGGCGGCAATATCCGCCTTGTCCATCCGCGGCCTCCCGTTGTGTTGGGAAAGAGCGTAGGCAAATGCATCGCGAAAGGCGTGCGCATGGGCCGCGGCGACCTGTTTGAATAGCGTTCGAGCTATCAGGCGCCGCGTCGCGCGGCAGGTGCGCGGGTGCCCGCGCGGAGGGTACGAGGTAACGGAGATGACGACCAGCGAGCCGCGTGGACACCCCACCCCCAAACCCGCTCCCCGGCCAGGACCGCCGCGCCCGGTCCCCCGGCCCGGCCGGCCGGCGCCGACGATCGCCGCGCCCGCGTCGAGCGATCCGCACCGCTTCGGCCGCGTCGACCCCGATGGCACTGTCTGGCTGATCACCGCATCCGGTGAACGCGTCATTGGCTCATGGCAGGCCGGCGACGCCGAGGCCGCGTTCGCGCATTTCGGCCTGCGCTTCGACGACCTGCAGACCGAGGTCGCGCTGATGGAGCGGAGGCTGGAGTCAGGGACCGGCGACGCCCGCAAAATCAAGTCGGCCGCCGCTGCACTGGCCGAAACCCTGCCGGAGGCGCACGTGCTCGGTGACGTCGACGCGCTCGCCGCGCGCCTGACCGCCATCGTCGAGCACGCCGACGAGGCCGCTCAGGCGGAAAAGGCGAAGCGCGACGAGTATCGCGCCGCGCAGACCGCACACAAGGAGACGCTGGCCGCCGAGGCCGAGGACCTTGCCGCGAATGCGACGCAGTGGAAGGCCGCAGGCGACCGGCTGCGCGAAATCCTCGAGGAGTGGCGGACGATCAGCGGGCTGGACCGCAAGACCGACGATGCGCTGTGGAAGCGGTACTCGACGGCCCGCGAGACCTTCAACCGCCGCCGCGGCTCGCATTTCGCCGAGCTCGACCGCGAACGCGCAGGCGTCCGGCAGGCCAAGGAGGCGCTGTGCGAACGGGCCGAGGAACTGTCCGGCTCCACGGACTGGGGCGCGACCAGCGCGGCGTTTCGTGATCTGTTGACCGAATGGAAGGCGGCCGGCCGGGCGGCCAAGGACGTCGACGACGCGCTGTGGCAACGGTTCAAGGCCGCGCAGGACACCTTCTTCTCCGCCCGCAACGCCGCCAGCGCCGAGCGCGACGCTGAGTTCCGGGCGAACGCCGAAGCCAAGGAGGCACTGCTCGCCGAGGCCGAGAAGGTCGACACCTCTGATCTGGACGCGGCGCGGGCGGCGCTGCGCGCGATCGGCGACAAATGGGACGCCATCGGCAAGGTGCCGCGCGAGCGGGGCGCCGAGCTGGAGCGACGGCTGCGCGCGGTGGAGAAGAAGGTGCGCGACGCTCCGACCGGAGGTGTCGACCCCGAAGCGCAAGCCAGGGCTGACCAATTCCGGGCTCGCGCAGAGCAATTCGAGAAGCAAGCCGAAAAGGCCGCCGCGGCAGGGCGGGAAAGGGACGCCGAGGAAGCGCGCGCGAACGCCGAGCAGTGGCGCCAGTGGGCCGACGCGGCGGCCGAGGCGCTGGGCAAGCGCTAGGGTTTCTCCGACCCGTTGTCGGTGTCGTCAGTGTCGTCGGTGTCGTCAGTGTCGTCCTCAAGGGTGTCCAGCAGACCCTTCTGCTGACGCTCGGCGACCTGCCTCCGGCGTTCTTCCTCCGCCGCGAGCTGCAGCGCCGTGCGTGCCCACACCGCGCGTGCCCAGTTGAAGGCCAGCACGATCACCGCGATCCACGCGATGATCAGGCCGATGCCCGGCCCCGGGTGGTGTGCGGGCGCGGTCTGCCGCGACCACACCGCGAGCAGGCCCGTGAAGGACGCCACGGTCGATCCGGCCAGCGCGATCCACGCCAGGCCCCATCGGCGCGTCAGCAGCGCCAGCATCGAGAAGCCGACACCGAACACCATCGCCAGCCAACAGAACACCCGCGACGGCAATGCGATGCCGTTGCGGATCGCCACGTCGTCGCCCGCCAGCACGTCCCAACCCTTGGCGTCCCCGGTGTGCGGCAATACGAAGGTCAGCAGCAGCACAAACACCGCGACAGCGATCACCAATGCTCTTGCGCCGGGGTCGATTTCACGCGCCACGCGGCGTTCGGCAGCCTCGATGTCGCCCTTGAACTCTTCGAAGTCGCCGTTGTTCTGATCGCCTGCGGTCACCGGGCACACCCGGACGAGGTCGGCTGTTGCGCCGGCGCGCCGATGCCGGGCATGCCGAGGCCGACGCTGGATGTCGCCGGCAGACCGGCTCCGACGCCTGTGCACGGCTTCTCCCCTGTCGCGTGCGCGTCGCCGGCCCTGGTGCGCCGGTGGGTGTGCGGGCCGCGGTCGGCGATCAGGTGATGCGGCGCGGCACCTGTGACCGTGGTGGTGACGATGTCGCCGGGCCGGATATCAAGGCCTGCCGGGTCGAAATGCACCAGCCGGCCGTCGCGGGCGCGTCCCGACATGCGTGCAGTGCTGGCATCCTTCCGGCCTTCGCCCGTAGCCACCAGCAGCTCGACGGTGCGCCCGATCTGCGCGGTGTTCTCCTCCAGCGAAATGCGCTCCTGGAGGTCGATCAGTCGTTGATAGCGTTCTTGCACAACGTCTTTCGGGAGTTGCCCGTCCAGCTCGGCGGCCGGCGTGCCGGGGCGCTTGGAGTACTGGAAGGTGAACGCGCTGGAGAACCGCGCCTGGGCCACCACGTCGAGGGTGGCCTGAAAGTCTTCTTCCGTTTCACCGGGGAACCCGACGATGAGGTCGGTGGTGATGGCGGCGTGCGGGATGGCCGCCCGGACACGGTCGATGATGCCGAGGTATTTCTCGGCGCGGTAGGACCGTCGCATGGCCCGCAGGATCCGGTCGGAGCCGGACTGCACCGGCATGTGCAGCGTCGGGCAGACATTCGGCGTTTCGGCCATCGCCTCGATCACGTCGCCGGTGAACTCGGCGGGGTGCGGCGAGGTGAACCGCACCCGCTCGAGACCGTCGATGCGCCCGCACGCGCGCAGCAGCTTGGC
>JBKOYU010000268.1:0-5044 GCA_046725575.1 Actinomycetota bacterium
CGGCGAGGTGTTGGTGCCGATGGTCACGGAGATCGCGGGTTCGTCGACGGTGATCCGGGGCAGCGGGTGGGCGTGTTCGGGGTCGGCGAGGGTGTCGCCGATCATGATGTCGGGCAGCCCGGCGACGGCGACGATATCGCCCGCGATGGCTTCGTCGGTCGCGGTGCGCTCGACGCCCTCGGTCGCGAGCAACTCCGTGATCTTGGCGTTGGTGATCACCGGAGCGCCGTCGACCTGCCGCATCCACGCGACCTGCTGCCCCTTGCGTATCCGGCCGTTGTAGATGCGGATCAACGCCAGTCGGCCGAGGAACGCCGAGGCGTCGAGGTTGGTGACCAGCGCCTGCAGCGGCTTGTCGGCTTCGCCGCTTGGCGGCGGGATGTGCTCGAGCAGGACGTCGAACAGCGGGTCTAGGTTGTCGCCGTCGGGGATCTGGCCGTCTTGCGGCTGGGTGGTGCTGACCACGCCAGCACGGCCTGAGGCGTAGAGCGTGGGGAGGCCAAGCGCATGTTCGGCGGCGTTCTGCGCTTCGTCGTCGAGGTCGGAGGCGACGTCGAGCAGCAGGTCATGGCTGGCCTCGACGACCTCGGCGATGCGCGCGTCGGGCCGGTCGGTCTTGTTGACGACGAGGAGCACCGGCAGGTGCGCGGCCAGGGCCTTGCGCAGCACGAAACGGGTCTGCGGCAGCGGTCCCTCCGACGCGTCCACCAGCAGCAGCACCCCGTCGACCATCGACAGGCCGCGCTCGACCTCGCCGCCGAAGTCGGCGTGGCCGGGGGTGTCGATGACGTTGATGACCGTCACGCTGCCGTCGGCGTGCTGGCGGTGCACGGCGGTGTTCTTGGCGAGGATCGTGATGCCCTTTTCCCGCTCGAGATCACCGGAATCCATCAACCGGTCGATGACGTCATCGCCGCGATGATGCAGGGCGCCCGACTGCCGCAGCATCGCGTCGACGAGGGTCGTCTTCCCATGGTCGACGTGTGCCACGATGGCGACGTTCCGGAACTCCACGCTGGAGATTGTCGCAGTGAGGTGCGTGGATCGCGAAAACGAGAGACGCCCGTCACTTGCACGACGGTCCCTACTCACAGTGTTCGGGCGTACCGTCGCAGCTGACCCTTCGAGAGTGGTTGGAGGTAGACGATCATGCCGGTAGAAGAGGTTTTCACCATCGCAGTCATCGCCGTTTTGGCGACCGCCGCGACCGCAGCGATTTACCTCGGGCTGCTCAATTGGATCGGCGCCCTCTAGGTCGTCCACTGTGCGGCGTGCCACCATCTGACCTTCTCGTCGTCAAAGCGATCACGGGAGTCCTGCCCGCACTGCCGTCACCCTGTCTTGATGCATCCGATCTACTCGCTGCGTCACTCCGGCGTGCGCGTAGTGAACGACCGGTTGCATTACTGAGTGGTCGGTGCGCCGTCGAGTCGGCCGGGCGCAGATGTTACGGATATGACAGCAGCAGCATCACCCGGCCGTCGGACGACGGCGCCGGAAAGTCGCTCTCGTCAAACCCGTAATACTCGACCTGGCCGTCGGGTGATCGTGTCGATCACCCTGCCGGTGACCTTCAGCTCACCGTTCTTGACGTGTGCCGAGGAACTGAGGGGCAAACAGAGACGGGCGAGTTCAGCAACGGCTAACGCGAGCCGCTTCGCAGCAGGAAGGTCAGCTCACCGACCCAGGCGCGGTCGGCGGGCACCCACGGCAGGCCGTCGAGTTCGTCGGCGCCGACCCAACGCAGCGCGCGGTGATCGTTGGGATGCAACGCGCCGCCGGTCTGCGTCACGCGGTAGGCGCGCAGCGTCATCGTCCCGGTCAACGCCACGTCGGCGCCGATACGCGGCCCGACCGTCACCTCGACGCCGAGTTCCTCGTGCAGTTCGCGGGCCAGGGCGCCGGCATCGCTCTCCCCCGCCGCGACCTTGCCGCCGGGCAGCTCCCACAGGCCTGCCAACTCCGGCGGCCGCGCACGCTGGGCCACCAGCAGCAAGGAACCCGAGATCAGTGCGCCCGCAACGACAATCTGGTTTGACACTGCCCGCGACGGTATATGGCGCGCTATCCGTTTGGGAACAGGCCTGGGAACAGGTCGCGTAGCCGCGGAAGCCGCAGCGGCGGAGGAGGTGCGATCGTCTCAGCGGTCACCTGGGTGGGCGGCATTGCCTCTACCGGCGCCGCCGGGGTGTCGACAGCTAGCGGCGGCTGAGTCGTGGTGACCGGCAGTGGTATCGGCCCAGCGGTCGCGGTCGGGTGGGAGGTTGGTGCAGCGGTACGTTTAGGACATGGCTGTGTTAACGGACGACCAAGTAGACGCCGCACTGCCCGACCTCGACGGCTGGGAGCGCGCCGGCGGCGCCCTGCGTCGCTCGATCAAGTTTCCTTCCTTCATGGACGGCATCGAGGCGGTGCGCCGCGTGGCCGCGAAGGCCGAGGAGAAGGACCATCACCCTGACATCGACATCCGCTGGCGGACAGTGACTTTCGCGTTGGTTACCCATGCCGCGGGCGGTATCACCGAGAACGATCTGATGATGGCGCACGAGATAAACCTGATCGTCGGCTAGCGCCGATCCAGCCCAGGGTCACGAGCGTCCCGACGATGTAGACAAGGCCGGCCCAGGCCAGATACCACGGCCGGGGAATCACCCAGATTGTCGGTTGGGCGAAGCTCAGCAGCCACGGCACCCCGACCGCGGTCAGGGCCAACCAGCCCCAGCCGAGCACCCGCGCGCCCAGCCGCTGACGCAGGGGTCCGTGCAGCAGCCAGATCATCAGCGGGATCAGCCACACCCAGTGATGCGTCCACGAGATCGGCGACAGCAGGAGCCCGAACAACTGGACGACGAGGATGGCGCCGAGCCGGTCCGATGCGCCGCCGATCGCACGCCACGCCAACACGGCCAGCACCCCGGTGATCGCGATGCCGGCCAACACCATCGGACCGTAGCCCGCGTCGTGCCCGAGAATCCGCGAGATTCCGCCGCGCCACGACTGGTTGAACGACGTTCCAATCGGACCCACCCGGGACGCGTCGCCGAGCAATTCGGTGAAGTAGTAACGGGTTTGGTCGCCGACGACCAACGCCGAGATCGCGATCGTGCCGAAGAACACCACCGCCGAGAACACCGCGGCGCCCCATCGCCGCGCACCCGCGAAATACAACCCCGACACCGCCGGCGTCAGCTTCACCCCGGCAGCGAGCCCGACCAGCAGCCCGGAGAGCCACCACCGTGTGCTGTAGACCGCGTACAACACCGCCAACACGAGCAGCACGTTGATCTGCCCATAGTCGAAGTTGCTCCGCAGCGGTTCGATCCAGATGCCGACCGCGGTCCACAACATTGCGATGCGCCGATCGCCGCCGGGTCCGGGCAGCAGCCGTTGGCTGACGCGCACGACACCGTAGAGCGCCGCGATGGAGCCGAGTTGCCAAGCGAACGCGAGGATTCCGAACGGAATCAGGTGCAACGGGTAGAAGACGACCGCCGCGAATGGTGGATACGTGAACGGCAGCGGAAAGTCGGGCGTCTGGTCGGCATAGACGTAGTCGTAGAGCGTGCCCCGATGATCGAGCGCGCCGGCGCCGCCGACGTACACGTGGAGGTCGACGAAGTTGGCGCCGTTGGGCACCAGGTAGGTCCATGCGAGGCGCGCGGCGATGCTGATCGCCAATAGGATCGCGGCCGCGATCGCCAATCGGTTCGGCGTCCGCGGAGATGTCGTTGTTACGGCTGATTCGGTGGCGTCTATCCCGCCGACTCTAGCGACCGGTCACTGTAAGCCTTCGCATCCGTAACGTTTGCATAACCGCCACACGTGTCACTTGAGTAACACCAGTAACTAGACGACTGTCGGGCGCAGGCGTGCCTTCAACGGATTGGAAAACCCATGAAATTCACCAGGAAAATGCTTGCCACCAGCATGATCGCTGCCGCGGGTGCGATTCCGGTTGCGCTGGGGCTCAGCGCGACGGCCGCAGCCGAGCCGGCGGCGCCCGCACCGGTGCCGAGCGTGCCGGGCCTGCCGTTCCTCCAGCAGCTCGCAACCAATCCCGCCGCCGCGTCGGCGCTCATGCAGGGCTTCACGTCGCTGCTCGGCGGCGCGCAGGCTGCCGCCCCAGCGGCTGCGGCCGCCACACCTGCGCCGGCCGCAACCGCGTCGGTCACTCTTCCGCAGCCTGCGGCTCCGGCGGCCGCCCCGGCCGCTGCAGCCGCACCCGCGACCGCGGCGCAGAACCTGATCCCGTCGGGCGAGATGAATATGCCGAACGTGCCGTTCCTTCCCGTGCCTCTGCCACAACAGGTTTCGTTCCCCGGTGACCTGGCCTCGCTGATGCCCTCCGGGTTGGTGCCAGCGGCGGCCAAGCCTGCCGCAGCGCCCGCCGCTCCCGCCGCTGCAGCTCCGGTCGCCACGGCACCCGCGGCGCCATCCAGCGCGGGCCTGGCGCCGCTAATGATGCCGCTGTCCGCGCTGCCGTGACGGCGGCGGCCGGCGGGCATCGATATCCACAACCACGAATCGGGGAAACAATGTCATCGATCAGGACGACGTTCGTCGCCACCGCAGCAGCGGTCGGCTCGTCCGTCGCACTACTGCTGGGCGGCATAACGCCGGTGGCCAACGCCGACCCAGCCCCACCGCTCCCGGTCGATGCGCTGCAGGCGCCGGGCTTGTCGGCAGTGCAAAGCATTGGCCCGGCCATCCAGCGAGCGGCCGCCGATCCGACCAACGCCGCCTCGACGCTGATGGCAGCCGCCGCGGTGTTCGCGGGCGATTCTGCGGTCCCTCCCGATTCGAGGAACGTGGCGACGGCGGTGAACCAGTTCGTCGCACATGTTCCGGCGCCCGGCGCGGTGCCGGGCGCAGAGGCACACCTGCCTGCGGGCGTCGACCCGGCACACGCCGTGGGACCCGTGCCGGAGGCCGCACCGGTGGCCGCCCCGGCCCCGGAAGCGGCGCCAGCGCCCGCGCCAGCTCCGGCACCTGATACGGCGGCCCCGGCGGCGGCCGCGCCCGCGTTCGGTCCCGACGCCCCGCC
>JBKOYU010000613.1:0-4254 GCA_046725575.1 Actinomycetota bacterium
CAGTCTGAGACGCAGGTCACAGGGAGCGCCGGGCCGCGCAGTAGTCTCAATTTGAGACGCGGATCACACATCCAGGGTCTACCCTGCGGATGCAGCCCTTCAGGACCGAGGTACAGCCACCATGGCGAACGAGACCGATACTGCCGTGGGCACGCGGCGGGCGCGGGAACAGTTCCTAACCGCCGGTGCGCTGAAGGATGAGCTCGTCGCACCGGGTGTGCTTAATTCGTGGCGCCGGTCGCGGGCCCTGCATGTGCACCCCGACCGAATCGAGCTGCCGTTTGTGCGCGATCCCGACCCCGAGCTGCCGCTGGTTCTCGCCGCGCAACCGGTGTTGCGGCGGATCGCCAGCGATCTGGCGTCCCAGGCCGTCAGCGTCATCCTCACGTCCGCCGACGGCCTGGTGCTCGAAAGGGTGGCCGCCGATCCGACGATCCTGCGGGCGCTCGATGTCGTCCGGTTGGCGCGGGGTTACAGCTATGCCGAGGAGTTCGCGGGCACCAACGGCATCGGCACCACGTTGGAGACCGGTTCGCCCACCTTCATTCAGGGCAGCGAACACTACGTCGACACGTTGGGCCGACTCGCCTGCGCCGGGTCGCCGATCCGTGATCCGATCACCCGCAGGGTGCTCGGCGTCGTCGACCTAACCTGTTGGGCAAACCAATCCGATCCGCTGCTGTTCGTGCTCGCCAAGAGCGCAGGCAGCCAGATCGAGGATCGTCTGTCCGCGCTGAAGAACGAAAGCGAAACCGCGCTGCTGGACGCCTATCTGAAGCAAAGCCGCCGATATCCGGGCGGCGTGCTGGCCATCGGGGGCGAAGTCGTGCTGATGAACCCGTACTTACGCCAAGCACTGGATGCCGGTGACCAGACAGCCGTGTTGGATCACGCGGACGAGATGGCGCGCACCGCGGGTCCGGCAACCGCTATCGCTACTCTGCCCAGTGGTATCACCGCGAGAATCACTGTGGCGGAAGAGCTTTCGATGCGTGGTCGAAGTCGCAACGTGGTATTCCATGTGCAGCTGACATCCCAGAACACGCCGGCGCACCGTGTCGCGCACGAGTCGATTCCCCGTCTCGCCGGCCGCAGTAGCTCGTGGCTGCGCAGCTGCCAACAAGTGGAACGGTGTTACCGCGATCGCGACTGGGTCGTGATCGAAGGAGAGAGCGGCTCTGGACGCTCGCGACTGGGCCAGGCCGTCGCCCAGCATGTGACCCCGGAACGAACGGTCCGGGTGTTGCGTGCCGAAAACTTCGACACCACCGACGATTTCATCGCCGAACTGGAAGCCGAGACCGACGGGGACGACTTCGCCGTCGTGGTCGCGAACGTCGACCATCTGCTCGAGGACGCGCTCGATCCGCTGACCGGCGTGCTCCAGACCCGCGCCGGTCGTGGTTGGATCGCCGCGACGATGGGAACCGAGGGCAGGTCGGCGCAGGTGGACATGCTCGTGCTGCCTTTCTTCACCCATACCGTGACCGTCCCGGCGTTGCGTCACCGCATCGAAGATCTGCAGGAACTGATTCCGCAGTTGTTGCGGGAGTTGACCCGTGGCGCCGACGTCCAGCTGGGCCCGGATGCCATGCGCCAGCTGGCCAAGCTGCCGTGGCAGGGTAACGTCGCGCAGCTGCGCAAGGTGCTGGCCGAGACGGTGGCACGGCAGCGTTCGGGCACCATCGGCGTGGACAAGTTGCCGGCGGAATGCCGCTCGCTGGCCCGTCGCAAACTCACTCAGCTGGAAGCGCTGGAACGCGATGCCATCGTGCGCAGTCTTCAGGAGAACGGCGGCAGCAAGGCCGACGCCGCCGAAGCGCTGGGCATGTCGCGGGCGACGATCTACCGCAAGATCAAGGAATTCGGTATCGCCTAGAGCACACGCTGTGGGCGGCTACATTTCGACGAGGCCGGCGTCACCGACATAATCGTCGTCCCCTGGACGTTCGAGGGTGTGTGAAGCTCTAGGCCCCCTTTCCATTCGGCGGGATGTTGGCATTGAAGCGGAAGAAGTTCGTGGGATCGTACCTGCCCTTGAGGGCAATTAGACGCGACCACTTGTTCGCGCCGTACGCGGTTTCACGCACGCGGTTGGCGACGTCGTCGTTGATGTAGTTCACGTAGACACCCCTGCTGTGGGGCTCGAGGGCGGCGAAGAAGGCGCGCGCCCAATCGATGTGGCGCCCGGGCTCGGGGTCGTCGGGCTGCCAGGCGGCGGTGATGTTGATCTCGTGAGCGGCGTCGCGGTTGGCGAAGGCGGTGGCGTTCTCGTCGATTCGGGCGACGGCACCGCCCAAAGTGTAGATACCAATGGTGGTGAGGGGCGACGTGATCCTGGACGCATGCTCGATGAGCACGTCGATGATCTCGTCGGACAGAGGCGGGAGCCTGTGCCCCTTCCAGTAGTAGTGGAGGCCGCTGGGCACGGCCAGGTTGAACATTTTCTGGTGCGCCACATACGGCTTTCTCATCACGGCGTCCAGTACGGGACTGCCGAACGCACGGATGGGCCGCACGATGCGCTCGCCCTCCTCGACCGCTCCTGCGTAGCAGACAATGAGGGCAACGACCGGTTTGCCATGCAGTGCTTCGGGCCACGTCGGCAACGAGGGCGCCAGCCGCAGGTTCGCCATGATCCCCAGCTCGTCGGGCGCGTCGGCGGCGATCTGGCGCAACAGACGGAGCACGTCCGGGGCATTGTCCATCGGCCACGCCACCAAACCCGCGGTGACGATGGGCTCCAGCGAGTGGAGGCGGAACTGGAACGACGTGACGATCCCGAAGTTGCCACCACCGCCCCGCAGACCCCAGAACAGGTCGGGGTTCTCCTCCTCGCTCGCGACAAGGAACTCGCCCTGGGCTGTAACGACGTCGCAGGACACGATGTTGTCGGCGGTCAGCCCATACTTGCGCATGAGGTGGCCGATCCCCCCACCGAGGGTCAGCCCTCCGATGCCGGTGAGGCTGTGAATACCCGCGGTCGTCGCGAGCCCGAACGCTTGGCTCTCGCGGTCGAGGTGTTCGTTGAGGCAGCCGCCCTGGACCCGGACGGTGGAGCCGAGCAGGTCGAGGCGTGTCCCCCGCATGGGCGAGAGGTCAATGACAAGGCCGTCGTCGCAGAGGGCGTGACCTGCCACAGCGTGTCCGCCACCCCGCACCGCGGCGGGCAACTCGCAATCGCGGGCGAAGCGCACCGCGGCCATCACGTCGGCTGCCCCCATGCAACGGGCGATGAGCGCCGGACGGCGATCGATTCGCCCATTCCAGATACTTCGGGCCTCGTCGTACCTCAAGTCATCTGGCAACAGCAGCTCGCCAAGGAAGTTGGCCCGCAGCCCATCTATCGCATTGGTTTCAATATGGACCGACATGGTTCCCCCTGAGTGTCGGTGCCCGCCTCGCATTAGGGACAGTAGTCAGCCCGGTGCGCGAAGACCACTCTTTCGCCGGCACTGCTAATGTTAGCGCTAACATTTGGCACATGCAATTCCGGCCTTGGCCCGCGCTCGGCGAACAATTCGAGCTGACCCTGGAAGACGCGGGTCGATCGGTGCACGCGGTCATCACCGAGGTTGCAGCCGCGATACGGCACTTGTCGGTCGACGGTGTCGAGATCACCGCCGGCTACGACGACGACACTCCCCCGCCGTTCGGCTGCGGAATCGTGCTCGTGCCGTGGCCGAATCGGGTGCGCGACGGGCGGTGGACCCATGAAGGACGAACGCTGCAGCTCGACGTCACCGAACCTGGCCTTGGAAATGCGCTTCACGGTCTCCTGCGCAATACCCCGTACCAGCTTGTCGAGCGCAGTGACGACGCGATCTCCCTGCGGGCGCAGGTCTTTCCGCAAAACGGCTATCCATTCCGGCTGGACACCCGAGTACGCTACGCCCTCGTCGCGGACGGCATACAGGTCACGCACACCGTGCGCAACGTCGGATCCGCTTGCGCGCCAGTCGCGGTCGGTGCCCATCCCTTCCTCGCGATCGGGGACGTGCCCACAGACACACTCACGTTGACAGTGTCGGCCGACCACCACATCGACGTCGACGACCGGCTCAATCCGGTCGGCGTCACGCCGGTGGAGGGCACCGACTGGGATCTACGCGAGGGCCGGATCGTGGCAACACTCAATCTCGACGATGCATGGTCAGGCCTCGCCATGACCGAGGGCGGAAGCGTGCATTGGCTCAGCGCGCCCGATGGGCGAACCGTATCGCTTTGGGCCGATGAGCAATTCGGCTATGTGCA
>JBKOYU010000077.1:0-2769 GCA_046725575.1 Actinomycetota bacterium
GCGCCGAGCTGGCCACCCGTGCCCTCAAGGAGCTGGGTCCGGTCATCTACAACCTTTACGGGTCAACGGAAATCGCGTTCGCCACCATCGCGCGACCGAAGGACCTGTCGATCAATCCCGCCACCGTCGGGCCGGTGGTCAAGGGTGTGAAGGTCAAGATCCTCGACGACAACGGCAACGAGGTGCCGCAAGGTGAGGTCGGCCGGATCTTCGTCGGCAACTTCTTCCCTTTCGAGGGCTACACAGGCGGCGGCCACAAGCAGATCATCGACGGGCTGATGTCCTCGGGCGACGTCGGCTATTTCGATAAGCACGGTCTGCTGTACGTCAGCGGACGCGACGACGAGATGATCGTGTCCGGTGGCGAAAACGTGTTCCCCGCCGAGGTCGAAGACTTGATCAATGGCCACCCCGAGGTCATCGAGGCCACCGCGCTGGGCGTGGAGGACAAGGAGTGGGGGCACCGGCTGCGTGCCTTCGTGGTCAAGGCCGACGGGGCCAGAATCGGCGAGGACGACATCAAGACGTATGTGCGTGATCACCTGGCCCGCTACAAGGTGCCGCGCGAGGTGGTCTTCCTCGACAAATTGCCGCGTAATCCCACCGGAAAGGTGTTGAAGCGCGAGCTCCGCGAGATGAACGTGGAACCGGGCAGCTGAAGTTGCGGAGTCACAAAGGCAACATCCGTACCTCCGACTGGGTATATGCCGGTCGAAAACTTGGTATCACATGCGATATCACGCTGGGCGTGACGTGGAATAGTTCCGCTGCGGCCGTGGTAGTACGTCGGCGTGGATATTGATCTGAGCGGAGAGACGCCCCTTGTCACGGGATCGACGCAGGGTATCGGCTTCGCGATCGCGGAAGGGCTGGCCAACAGCGGTCCGCGCGTTGCGGTGAACGGGCGCACATCCGAGCGAGTCGAGGAAGCCGTCGCGAAACTGCGGGGTGATGTCACCGGCGTCGCAGTCGACATGACAACGGAGGACGGCGCGGCCCAGCTGCAGCATGAGCTGCCCGACGTCGACATCCTGGTGACCAACCTCGGCATCTTCGGCGCAGTACCGGCCCGCGAAATCACCGACGAGCAGTGGCGCACCTACTTCGAGGTGAATGTGCTTGCGGCAGTGCGGCTTATCCGTATGTATCTGCCTGGCATGACCGAACGTGGTTGGGGCAGAGCGATTCAGATCGCCAGTGACTCCGCGTTGGTGATCCCCGAAGAGATGATTCATTACGGCGTATCGAAGACCGCGCTGCTGGCGCTGTCGCGCGGATTCGCCAAAGACGCCGCGGGTACCGGCGTCACCGTCAACTCCGTGATCGCAGGGCCGACGCATACCGCCGGGGTCGAGGATTTCGTGTATCAGCTTGTCGACAAGTCGCTGCTGTGGGACGAGGCGCAGCGGGAGTTCATGCGCAAGCATCGGCCGCAGTCACTGCTGCAGCGGCTCATAGAACCGGACGAAATCGCAAATATGGTGTCGTATCTGGCGTCGCCGCTGGCCTCGGCGACGACGGGCGGGGCGTTGCGCGTCGACGGCGGGTACGTGGATTCGACAGTGCCCTAGGAGGCGTATATCGCGGCGCCCGGAATGGACAGGCATACCAGCATCAACGTGAGCAGGAACCATCCCGCACCTTGCCACGCCGGCCACGCGCCCTCTTCCTTCCAGACGCGGTAGGTTTTGACGAACGCACCGATACCGCCAGCGAACAGGATGGCCGGCACCAGCGACGCAACGACCACGGACTCCCTCCATGTCGTTGCGTAGATCGCGAACGCGACACCCGCCACCGCGACGACAACGCCCACATAGACAGCGGCCTCGTGAAACGTTCCGGGCCGGTCGAAACGTTTTTCAACGTCGTGGGTCATGTCTTTCGGGTTCCCAGCTCAGGGATGGCGAAACTACCAAGGTCCGTTGACGTACCAGGACAGGCAGCCGGGATGGTTCCGGCAGGCGATGATCGCGTTCGCATCGGGCGCCGATCCACGGACCCTGGGCCCTTGCGGACCAGGAAGCGTGCAGCTCGGAACGTATGGAGCCCACGGGATGACGCCGTTGTAGCACGGCTGCGCGGTCTGTTGGGCTCCGGTGCCTTGAGTAAGCAAGACTGTTGGCGCGACGAGAAACGCGAGCGCAGCTGCCCCGGTGACAACAACACGCACAAAGCGTCGTCCGAATTTGCTCATACCGACTCCAACGACGAGCGGCAACCAACTATTTCGATGGTAGACCTGTTTCGACGCGGTGGTCAGTATTCGATCGGTTCTATTAGCTCGGACGGCTCGTCCATCAGCGCCCAGAACCGGTCGCGGATCGCCACCGTCAGCGGGCCCGGGGTTCCGTCGCCCAGTTCCTCCCCATCCAGGGACACGATCGGGGTTACGCCACCCGCGGTGGTGACGGCGATCAATTCGTCGGCGTCGTACAGCTCGCGGCTGGTCACATCGCGCAGGGTGGCCTCGATACCCATGGCATCGGCAATCTCGAACACGGTCTTGCGGGTGATGCCGGGCAACGCGTTGCGCGACGGGGACGCAATCTTGCCGTCCTTGACGATCACCACGTTGAAACCAGGGCCTTCGGCGACGCAATTGTCGGCATCCATCAAGATCGCGGTGCGCGCGCCCCGGTCCTTGGCCTCGAAGCTGGCCGCGGTGAGGTCGCCCCACTGATAGTTCTTGATCGTCGGGTCGACGGTGTTGCGGCCGGCGCGGCGCACGTGGCGCGGCACGATCGCCGTGGTGCCGAAGATCTGCTC
>JBKOYU010000828.1:0-6738 GCA_046725575.1 Actinomycetota bacterium
CGAAGGTCTCGCCGACGGCCGGTGGGCGATCCTGGTGAAACTGCACCACTGCATTGCCGACGGAATCGCGACGATGCACATGCTCGGCAGCCTGTCCGACGACGGCGGGGGTGACACGTTTGTTGGCAAGATCCGCGCGGCGCACGAACCATCGCATGGGCCGCTGCGCCTGCCCAAACTCAGTCTCAATCCACTGAATTGGGCCAGAGGCGCCCAGGCAGCCACTACCGCCGTGGCCATCGCCGCCACGCGGGCGGCCCAAGGCGCTGTCGAGATCGCCGGCGGCATGTTGCGTCCGGCGCCACCGTCGTCACTGGTCGGCCCCATCACCACCATGCGGCGATACAGCGCCGCGCAGGTCTCCCTCAAAGATGTGGCCAAGGTGTGCGGCGCATTCGACGTCACGCTCAACGACGTCGCGCTGACCGCGATCACCGATAGCTTCCGCGCCGCTTTTATCCGTCGCGGCGAGGGGCCCCGCCCTGATTCGCTGCCGACGTTGGTGCCCGTGTCGATTCGTTCGAACGACGCGATGGACCGGATCGACAACCGGGTTTCCGTGATGCTGCCGTATCTTCCTGTCGACAAGGCCGACTCCGCCGAACAACTGCGCGCGGTACACAGCAGGTTGACGAGGGCCAAGGGCAGTGGGCAACGCCAGGCGGGAAGTTTCTTCGTCTCTGCGGTCAATATCATTCCGTTCCCCGTCACGGCGTGGGCTGTTCGGGCGTTGACCCGGCTGCCCCAACGGGGCGTTGTCACGCTGGCGACCAATGTTCCCGGTCCCCGCCAACGAATGCGGATCATGGGGCGAGAGGTAGTGCGCGCGCTGCCGATTCCGCCGATCGCGGTTCGGCTTCGGACAGTCATCGCGATCTTCACTTACGCCGACGACCTCGTATTCGGCATCACCGCCGACTATGACGCCGCGCCCGACGTCGACGAGCTCGCCCGCGGCATCGAACGGGGTGTCGCACGGTTGGTGGAGGCCACCACCACGGCCGAACCGCCGGTGCAGGAGCGGAAGCCCTCGGAGGCGCGCCAGTAACTGCTGGCGATGAGCAGTGGGACCAGCCAGCTGCCGAATGCCCCGAACATTACCGATGCTCCCGCGATGAGCCCGCGGGTGGCGGCGACCATTGGGGCATCGGCCATTTCGACGATGCGGGCGCCGGCGAGGACGGTGATCGCGGTGGCACCCATCGCCACCCAGTATGGCGGCGTGAGATCTTCGGGCCGCAGCGGATAAAACAGCATGCGGGCGACGACGAGGATGCCGACACGGCGTACAGAAACACGCCGACCGACCACGAGAACACGGCGACCAGCGCCAATTCCCTTCGGCCCGACTCGAGTTCGGGTTGCAGCACCGCGGCCAGCACCGCGACCGACTGGGTGGCGACCACCCAGATGAACCAGGTGCCGTTCGCATCCTGCAGTACGGGCCGGTGCCTGTGGCCGAGGGCTGCAGTCCACGGCACGACATAGCCGAGGATGAGCCAGCCGAGCAAGCCCGACGGCAAGCAACGCGAACGCGGCCCGGTGATGGGCGTCGATGGCCAATCGGGTGCCGAGCACGTCTGTCGCTGCGACAAACGTGAACGTCCCGAACCCGCGGCGTGGATCGGTCAGGGCCCTCCGCGGGTTCGACGCTGACGGCCGTGACCTTGTACTCCGGTGGAGTGGGTCTTCGCGACGTCGGCAAGGTGCTAGAACGACTCACCCTGCATGAGTTGTCCGTGACCGTGCGCCCGCTCGGTCATGGCCCAGTCTCGATGGCGATTAACCGGTGAAACAGAGCCAAAAGTCCATACGGGCTGGGGGCCTGCTGCCCTTTCCTGCGACCCTGCTCACGATTGGACTGGATTCAGATGAAGGGATGGTTCGATGAAGGCCAAGGTAGGCGACTGGCTGGTGATCAAGGGTGCGACGACCGATCAACCCGAGCGCGGCCTGATCACCGAGGTGCACTCACCCGATGGTTCGCCACCGTACGTGGTGCGGTGGCTCGACACCGACCATGTGGCGATCGTCTTCCCCGGCCCGACGGCGATCGTTGTCACGCCGGCGGAACAGCGCGCGGCCGACGAACGGGCGCAACATCGGTTCGGGTCGGTGCAGTCCGTGATCGCACACGGCAAGCGCGTGTAGGGCCGGCAGTCGCAGAATCGAAGGATGAGATCACTGACGGCCTGGCCAGCGACGGTTCGACGCCGGGACGGAACCCTAGTGCCTTTCGACGTCGCGCGGATCGAGGCCGCGGTCGCACGGGCGGCCCGTGAGGTCGCTAATGACGATCCGGACATGCCGGTCACCGTGGCTAGGGCCGTTGCCGACGCACTCGTTCACAGGGTTGCGCCCGTCGAAAGGATTCAGGATCTCGTCGAGGCTCGGCTGGGCGAAGCGGGCCTTGACGATGTCGCTCGTGCGTACATCATCTACCGGCAACGCCGTGCCGAGCTACGTGCGGCCAAGGCCCTGCTAGGGGTGCGCGACGAACTGAAGCTGAGCCTGGCCGCCGTGACAGTGCTGCGGGAGCGCTATCTGCTGCGCGACCAACAGGGGCGGCCAATCGAATCGACGGGCGAGATGATGGATCGGGCGGCGGCCTTCGTCGCGGCGGCCGAAGACGGGTACCGCTCCGGCTCGTCCGCGCAATGGGCGGAGCGGTTCTCCGCGCTGCTACGCGGGCTCGAGTTCCTGCCGAACTCGCCAACCTTGATGAACGCCGGCACCGACCTAGGTCTGCTCGCGGGCTGTTTCGTTCTGCCAGTAGAGGATTCGCTGCGCTCGATCTTCACCACGCTCGGACAGGCCGCCGAAGTTCAGCGGACCGGAGGCGGCACCGGATACACGTTCAGCCATCTGCGACCGTCCGGAGATCGGGTGGCCAGCACGGGAGGCACGGCCAGCGGGCCGCTGTCGTTTCTCCGGCTGTACGACACCGCCGCGGGTGTCGTCGCGATGGGCGGCCGCCGGCGCGGCGCGTGTATGGCCGTGCTGGATGCTTCGCACCCCGACATCTACGAGTTCGTCACGGCGAAGGCCGATTCGCCGCGGGAGCTGACCCAGTTCAACCTCTCGGTCGGGGTCACGGATGCGTTCATGCGCGCCGTCGAACGCAACGGCACTCACCGCCTCGTGAACCCCCGAACCGGCAAGACGGTCAAGCGGGTGTCGGCCGTTGAGCTGTTCACCGCGATCTGCGAAGCCGCTCACGCATGCGGCGACCCGGGGCTGGTGTTCCTGGACACGATCAACCGGGCCAACCCGGTGCCAAGCCGCGGCCGGATCGAAGCGACCAACCCGTGTGGGGAAGTTCCGCTGTTGCCTTATGAGTCGTGCAACCTTGGCTCGATCAACTTGGCCCGAATGATTACCAACGGTCACATCGACTGGGACCGGCTCGCCGAGGTCGCCGGGATCGCGGTGCGATTCCTCGATGACGTCATCGACGTCAGCCGGTATCCCTTCCCCGAACTAGGCGAAGCCACCCGGGCCACTCGCAAGATCGGGCTGGGGGTCATGGGTTTGGCGGAGATGCTGGCAAGCCTCGGTACCCCGTACGACAGCGACGAGGGCGTCCGTCTGGCCGGCCAGGTCATGCGCAGCATCCAGCAGGTGGCGCACGCGGCGTCCGCGCAGTTGGCCGAAGACCGCGGGCCGTTCCCGGCATTCGCCGACAGCCGGTTCGCCGACTCGGCGCCGCGACGCCACGCCCAGGTGACTTCCGTGGCGCCGACCGGCACGATCTCGCTGATCGCCGGCACCACCGCGGGGATCGAGCCGATGTTTGCGATCGCCTTCACCCGCGCGATCGTCGGCAGGCACCTACTAGAGGTCAACCCGTGCTTCGACAGGCTCGCCCGCGACCGGGGGCTCTATAGTGACGAACTCATCGCCGAGATCGCGCAGAGGGGCGGCGTCCGCGGTTACCCGCAGCTGCCCGCCGAGGTGCGGGCGGCATTCCCGACCGCATCTGAGATCGCACCGGAATGGCATCTGCGCATGCAGGCCACCGTCCAGCGCAGTGTCGACGCCGCGGTGTCAAAGACGATCAACCTGCCGGCCAACGCGACGGCCGACGACATCTGGGGCATCTACCTCGCCGCGTGGAAGGCAAAGGTCAAGGGCATCACGGTCTTCCGCTATGGCTGCCGCGAGGGGCAGGTGCTGACCTTCGCGGCCCCCAAACCCCTTATCCCGCAGGCCGATAGCGATTTCAGCGGTGGGTGCGTCGGCCACGTCTGCGAGTTCTGATGAACCCACGTGACGTCGAGTCAGCGCCGAATGCCGAAATTGGGGGCACTGCGCGTGGCGAGCTTTCTTCCACGACTGCGGGTCAGCCGGCCACGCCATTCCGAATGGGTGGCCAGCTGACCCGCCACGGGCGGTTATTCCTGCGCGTCGTCTGACTTGCTCAGCGCCCGGTCGGCACTGCGCACCAGGCTGCGGTTGAACTCGTACTGCGCGGCGACGAGCTGGTCGGCCAGTTCGATGGCGGCGTCAACGATCTTCGTGCGTAGCGGTTGCACTGCCTCAGGAAGTGCTTCATCGACCGTGTGACGGAACTTGCGCAATGCCTCGCCGGCAGCATGCTGTCCGGCTTTGGCTGATTCGCGCACCTCGTCGACCAGGTCTGCCGGTCGGCGTGCAGGGGTCTTCGTCTCAGCGGTCTGCGGCATGTCAGATTCTCTCCTGTGTTGTTCTCTGCGTCATCGACGTCATGGACGTTAATTGCCCACGGCGGCAGCCAATATGGACGAAGGTCACAAAGGGGAGAGGCGATGGTCCGTCGACGCTAGGCCCGCTTCGGACCCGCGCTCGAACGATCAACAATCCACGCGATCAATGAGGCTCTACACCACGACAGGGATGAGGGGTAAGGGCCCGCAGCTCGGTGACGTTCGGCCCTGTCAGGGTGGATCACCGACGGCGTAACAACGAGGCCATGAGGCACAAGACCGAATTGCCGTCCGTCTTCGATGTCGACGTGACCACCCGTGGTCAGCTTCCCGGCGCTGGCACAAGTCAAACCCGTTCCGGCGACGCAGCTGGCGCACTTCGAGCTCCCCGTGACGATCAGCCCGCAGCCGTCGCCATGCCTCACCGTCGAGCAAGCCACGGAGCGACTTGGCCTACTCGGCCTGCCGTTCCTGTTCTTTCATCGACGCCGCCCCAGGGCCGCGCCAGCGTGCTGTATCACCGCTACGACGGGCACTACGGACTCATTGCTCCTGCCGGCTGACCGTGCGAGCAGAGGTTGAGCCGGCGGCAGTTCGGAGGAGGGGGTTGCGGTGACGGTTGCCGATGTCCTTGGCGCTGTTCAGGATTCGCACTCACATGCCGAAGTTTGTGCGACGCAGCGCCGCAACGGCCTCCGGTGGTCCGCTCACTTCGACTTGCGCTGCGGCCCGGCGCCCAAAGACGTATAGCAGGAGTTCGCCCGGCGGACCGCTGAGTCGAGCCGTCGGCTCACCTGGTCGAACCGTCACCCGCTCGTCGGTTCCGGCCCACTCAATCTCGAGCCCGGAAGCGTGGAGCCGCCGACTCAGGTAATGGCAGCCGCGGCAAACGTTTCGCCACAAGGCAGCATCCATTGCAGGCGTGAGGCGACGGGGCCCACGCCCATTCGCTCTGCGAACGTCCTCGTGGTGAACAAAGAACTCGTTTAGATTCGGGAAGGAGCGGACCCATCCAATGCGGAAGAACCCGATGGGTGGGCCGGACCGGATCCGCGCGACGAGCCACGCGAAGTCCTTGCTCTGGGCCAATCTGACCCGACGCCGCTCGGCGAACCGTTGGAAGGGACCAGGTAGAACAAGGCAAGGGCCAGCAACAAGATCGCGTTCTCGCAACACGATGTGGGCGGCGAGATCATGGGAAGTCCAATCCTCCAGCAGTGTGGGAACGGAAGGACCGAGCTCGTCGAGAAGATCACACAGCTCCACGCGCTCTTGCGTGTCGAGCGGAACATCGGCCATGCCGCCGGAGTCTACGGCGGGTACCGAGGGGACTACGGCGCGCTACATTCGGTCGCTGACTGCGGAGTGATGACGACATACGCTGGCTGCGACTGGGTGTAGTACCGCATCCGTCGGCCCCAGAGCGGCATGTGACTCAGCTCCACCGCCGCAAACCGCGGTTCGAGGTAGTAGCGCCAAGCCATACGAGCGAGCACCGCCGCCGGTGGAAATCCAGCGACCGCCCGGGCGCGTCCACGCACGAGCAGCCGACCGCTTCTGTGTCCACCCTCCCCGCCGAGCAATAGGGCCACCTGCGGGGAAGCGGCCACATTACGTATCGTCCACGACGATGCCGCGGTTGTCGCATAGATGCGGCCTTGGTGCGAAACGAACCACAGTGGCACCGCGAACGGCGTTCCCTTCCGTGAGCGGGTGGCGAGGATCATGACGCGCGAGGTGGAAAGTGCCGCTTCAAGATTCGGCGAAGAGAACGGCTCCACATCCTGATAGTCGGCGCCAGTAAATGACGGCTGTCGTGGGTGCACGGTTTCCGGTGGTGTTGGTACGTAACGAAGTGAACCGTAGTCCCAGGCCGCAACTCGCTTGGGCGTTACACGATATGACCGGTCACCCGTGGCGATTGCTGTCCCTCTGATCGTCATAGAGCGCAACCGGAACCATTGCGGGCCGTCGTCGGAGATCACGACGACGTTGCGATCAGCCAGACCAGGAGCTTCCTCCGGCACCTGCACCAGGCGTGGCGACGACGCGG
>JBKOYU010000883.1:0-4160 GCA_046725575.1 Actinomycetota bacterium
GAACTGGGCGCATTCGCCGCGCTACCGCGCGGGCCGGTCAAATAGCGGATCGCCAAGACCACCGCCGTGATAATCAGCGCCCAAAATGCGACCATCCCGACGGTCATCAGGATCCAACTGACCCATCCCCAACCGTCGCCGCTGTACCACATCAAGAATAACCACTCCTCTAACTTCCTAAGCCGTGCACCATGTTTGGCGACAGCTCACATTTGGAACAATTGCGCCGCAGCCATGGCGATTCCGAGTGTCAAGACGTAGACGATGCCCATGACGACGGCGTGCCGGCCGACCGTGCGAAGGATTGCCCGCACGTCCCGTGCCGCAATACCCTGGCGCCGGAGATGCTGCAGCAACCAGGCCACCATGACCGCGACACCACCCAGGATGAAGTAGAGCTGGTAGCGATCCATCAGTCCCGTGAAGAATCGAATCCGGCCGCGCCTAGGCCTGCGGCTGTGCTGATTGCCGAGGCGATGCAGCACAGTCCGCCGAGAAGCCCCGATCCGAAGCTTGCCCGCAGCGATCGTGGGTCGGTCCAGCGCTGCCAACCGCGTGTCTCGTTTGTGAGCTGGGCGGTTTCGGTAGTCATTGTGTGCCTCCCGGCTTGTGCGCGCGGCCGAGGATATGGGCA
Organism: Actinomycetota bacterium; assembly: GCA_046725575.1. Lineage (GTDB taxonomy): Bacteria > Actinomycetota > Actinomycetes > Mycobacteriales > Mycobacteriaceae > Mycobacterium. Next base: position 635 of record JBKOYU010000883.1, read on the forward strand.
TGCGCGGGAACAAATTTCAACGGCCGGTAGCTGAATCGATCGATTTCATCGATCTCAAATCCGGCTGCGCCGATGGCCGCACGGCTGTCGCGGTTGAGATGACAGCCGCCGCCAATCGCAGACCACAGCGGAGTTATCGCGTCTTGAAACACACCGAGCACGGGACTGTCGGAGCGAACGTGCTCGAAGAACCGCAGTTCCCCGCCCGGCTTCAGAACGCGTCGCACCTCGGCCAGGAAGTGCCCCGGCTCTGGCACCGAGCACAGCACGAGTGAGACGACCGCGGCATCGAAAGTCTCGTCGTCGAATGGCAAAGCATCGCCGTGTCCGGCAACCACTGTGACGGGCATGGGTGCAGAAGATGCGGCACGTTCGGCGAGTGCGCGAAGGTTGTTCTCCGGCTCGACGGCCACGACCTCAGTGACCGTGGCCGGATAGTGCCGGAAGTTCATGCCGTTGCCGGCGCCGACCTCGACCACCCGTCCGGTCAAACCGGCAAGCGCACGGTCACGATGTTCAGCCGTGCCGCGGCGCTCCGATTCGGCGCTGATTCTCTGGTACATGCGCGCGAAGCGTGGATGCTGAAAAGCCGTCAAGTCAGTCATGGTTTTGTCCTCCGTTGGTTAGGCGTCGAGCAGTTCTTGGTCGATGACCGTTGCCGCAAGGGTGCCCTCGGCCGCGGCGAGAATGACCTGGCCAGGTCCACCGTCGATCAGAATGGTCGTCCGCGTGCCCGGCCGAGGGCCATGGCTGTTCTCAGCCCTGCCGGTCCGGTACCGACAATCACCACGTCAGAGGTCATTGCCCTGGCCCTCCGTCCGATCTACTATCAACTCATAGTAAATACTATCTATCGATAGTACGCAAGCGTGATAGTAGACGTTCGACCGGATTGCTACTATCGGCCGGTAGGAGGTGACCATGGCGGAGCCGGTGGCTGACGAGCAGGACCAGGACGTGGAGCGGGCCGTCGCATTGCTCGGCCCGCTGGAGGGCCGGGTGATGCGCGCCGTGTGGACAGGTGAGGTCTCGGAGGCGTTTGTCGTCCGCGACGTGCAAGTCCTGATGCCCAAGCTCGCGTACACCACGGTGATGACCACCTTGCGCCGGCTTGCCGATAAGGGCTTGCTGACCGCGAAGGCCGAGCCTGGGCGCCGTGCACATGAGTATCGTGCCGCCGGCACCGCCGCCGACTATCTGATGCGGGCCAGCCAGGACGAGGCCGCGCAGTTCGTCGCCCGCTACGGCGATGCGGCGTTGTCGGCTTTCGCCGCCCGGCTCGCCGATCTGACCCCCGAACAGCGCCGCCGTCTGGAGGATCTGGCGCAATGACCCGGCTGCGGCCGTGGACAGTTGCTCGCGAACATCCGATCGCGGTCGGCGTCGTGGCCGGCGTGATCGCCGTGCAGGCCGCCTGGATGCTCGGTGTCGCGGTGTGCCCGCGGATGAGCATGACTGAATGCATTGTCAGCGCGATCGTGCTCGTCCTTGGCGCCAGCGCGGCGGCCATCGTGGTGCGCATCGGCTGGCTGGCCGCCACGACGGCGCGGGCCTTGTCCGCGCTCCCCCAAGCCCCGATGCCACCGGCGCTGGAAGCTGCGGCACAACGCGCAGGCATCACCCGACTACGCTGTCTGGCCGGATCCGATCGAACTGCGTTCTGCGCCGGGCTCTTTCGCCCGCGTGTCTACGTCACCACTGCCACCGCGAGCCTGAACGCGAACGAACTCGACGCCATCCTCGCCCACGAGGCCGCCCATGCGCACCGTCACGACCCCCTGCGGCGGTTGGTGACTCGCGCTGCCGCCGACGTGATCTTCTGGTTCCCGCTGCTGCGGTGGTGGCTGCGCACTCACGTCGAAAACGCCGAATTGCATGCCGACAAGGCCGCCATCGACCATGCCGGGCGTCAAGGGCTGGCCGCGGCGATACTTGCCGCGGCCGCGCAGCCACCAGTACCCGTGCCAGCCATGGGCGGAGCGACCGACGCGCGAATCGCCCACCTGCTGGGCGAGGATGTGCCGATACGACGCCCGCCCGCGAGTCTTGTACTCCTATCCCTGTTCGGGCGATCGCCGCGGTCTGGCTCGTCATGTGCCTCGGCCAGGCCATCCTCGCCGCGCTCGGTATCTGAGGGGTTTGCGATGTTTCCGTACCATTCTCACCATCTACGTACCTAACTAGTAGATTGGGAAGGCGAGCCCGAAGCTCATTCGGGCCCTCCTCCGGAAAGGAACACGAAGTGCGGAAACTCGGTTTAGCGGCAGCCGGCGCGGCAGTCCTGGTGATGACGGGCTTTGGTGCCTCGCCCATCGCTTCAGCTCGCACTGACGGCATGGGCGCCTTCGGTTCGCCTGAGCGGTTGGTGGATGCCGGCGGCGCCGTCGTGCAGGAATGGACTGTGACGGACCTGAAAAGGAGTACCGACACCGCACCGGGTTACCCTCTGGCAGGTCAACTTTGGGAGGCGACGGCAACCGTTGCGGCGGTCTCCGGGACAGTCACACCCATCATCCCCAATCTCCGCGCGACAACGATGGGTGGCGATAGTTATCAGGCGCTGTGGCAGGTGGCAAGTTCTCAAGGCCTTCCGGGGGCCACCATCCCGCAGGGACAGACATCAACGGGCAAGGTGTACTTCGATGTCACCGGCACAGACCCTCACATGGTGACCTACACGGGTAGCGGCACACAGCGGTTGATGTGGTGTCCCTGTGAGTCGATGATGCCCGGGATGATGGATATGCCGGGGTAATGCCCGGCGTTACACACAGGGGCCATTTGCCGCGCGAACCTAGTCGCATGTAAACCGCTTTCGCAGTTGCAGAAGCGGTGGGAGATGACCGACGACACCGCCCGACGCGTCGATCGCCGCAGCAATGAGTCACGCCGGCGGGCCGCCCGGATTCTGGTTGGGAATGTCAGTGATCGGCAGGTTGGGCGCGGGCTTGGGCGATGGGGTTGCGGGCAGTGTCGGGATCCGGTCGGCTGAGATGTCAACGATGGTATTGGCCGGTGGGCCATTTTCCCGGCCCCCGTAGCTGCTGCCTGGAGCGCGGTCGCCAAGCAGGTGGCTGACGGTGACCATGTGATAGCCGTTGGCGATCAGCACGGGCAGGAACTGGTACACGAGGTCGACAGTGCTGGAGTAGGTGTCGTGCAGCAGTACGACCGAGCCTGGCTTGATCTGTGTCTTGAGCATGTAGGTCGAGGCGGCCAGATTCGCGTCGTTGATCCAGTCGAAAGGGATGACGTCCCACAGTATTTCAGCCAAACCCTGCTTGCCTGCCTCGGCACGAACTGCGTCGTTGGACAAGCCGCCAGCAGGGCGGTACAACTTGGGGGCCTGCCCGGTCGCGGCTTCAATACTTTGCGTCGCTCTGCGCAGTTGGCTGGGGATGTCGGCGACCGGAATGGTGGACATGTTGGGGTGTTCCCAGGTGTGGCTGCCCACCTCCATGCCTGCGGCCGCTATGCGCCGGCCGGCGTCGGGGTCGGCGGCGACCTTGTTGCCGATGAGAAAGAA
>JBKOYU010000239.1:0-4210 GCA_046725575.1 Actinomycetota bacterium
GTGCGGTAGACGCGTTCGGCGTCAGAGTCACCGTCGGCGGTGAATTGCAGATCTTGGCAGTCGGCCTCTGACGGCGTGAGGCCCCGGTCTTCAGCCCACTGTTGCAGCGCTGCAAAGGCTGCCATGACCTTGTCGGAATCGACCCCCACGCACCGATCGAGCGAAGGAACTCGGCCCTGCACCCACCGATCCACGTTCGGCTGAGCGAGCCAGCCGAGACCGACGAGCACATCGATAGGACGGACGGAGCGCCCTTCGGCCAGCAATGCCTCAGCGATCCGTGCCACTCGTGTTTCGACGCGTGCCATAGCAAGTCGACCTTACTTCTGCGGTGCGACACCGGGCAGCAGCTGATCGACGTCGAAGTCCCAGTTGACGGTGAAGCCCTGGTGCAGGACGAGAGCGGTCAGAATGTCGATCCGCTCGCTAAGCGGCCAAGACTCGACGTCGAAGCCCTCGCCGCCGAAGAACGCGTAGTTCAGCGACGACTCGGGCGTCGTGCGTGACCGATAGACGATGGCATCGATATCGGTCCACCAGCGCCTGGCGGCGTCGACAAGTCGATGGCAGGTGGCCCAGACATCAGGATGCTGCCCGGTGCTGATCTGGTCGTCCACCTGGAGGGCGTCGAGGTTCTTCTCGGTGCGCAGGTCAAGCACCCGCAGGTTGCGGGGGGACACGAGGCGGACAAGGTGGTGAGTTCGGTGGTCGGCGGGAATGACGAGTCCCGTCGATCGGTATCGCTCTCGGAACGCGCCGGCGAGTGTGGCCCCGGCGGAGCGGGTACGGAAGGCGCCCGATCGCGGATCGAAGCGGTAGCGGGGTTCGGGGAAGCCGGTCCAGTTCCAGGCGGTGGGTGGGGTCGCGTCCACTCGCCATATCTCCCTGCCGGATGGAATCGATCGACGGCGCAGGCCGACGGGCCTGTCATCGGCGAAGGGGGCGAGGTAGCCGGCGGGAAGCTCAGGCACCGAGCGAGGTCAGCATCCGCCACGCGATCTCGGTGGTTTTGGGATTGCGCAGCGCTTCCGCGATCGAGGTATCGCCGAGTTCGTCATGTTTGAGGCGCATGATCCGGTCGGCGGCCAGGGGATCCGAGGTGAAGCGTGCTAGCAGCTCGAGTATCCGCGGTAGGTCTGGGCGCAGCCGGCCACCGTCGAATTGCCAAGCAGGAAACCAGGTCTGGTTACCGACAGCACTGCCGATCAGCTTGCCGCGGCTCCGAAGCCGGTGAACCGCCTGCGGCGTACGCACCTTCAAAAGCGCCTGTACTTCCGGCGTCCGTATCGAACCGTCGACGAAGTCCTCGACGAGCGCGGCGCGGCGCTGATCGCTCAGGTTGCGCGCTGCGATTCGCTCCAGGGTTCCCTGTGGAGTCGTCGGGGCGGTGAGCAACGCATCTAGGACTCTTGCGAATCGCGTGTCCTTCTGCGCCCGAACCGCCACCTGATGAGCGAGCGGAGCAACGGCGGCGGTCATGCCCAAAGCCTACGCCCGGTCGGGTGATTGAAACAATCGAAACAGGCGTGGGGCGGACTGTGTTGCGCGACTCAAGATGGCACAACATAACAGATTCGATATAGTGACTATGTGTCGTCGTATGGCGGAGATCTAATCCGAGAGGCCCGCCGGCGGGTCGGCCTCACGCAGGCCGAGCTCGCCGACCGTGCCGGCACCGCCCAACCCGCCATTGCACGCTGGGAATCCGGCCGCACCGCGGTGAGCCTCGACGACGTCATTCGCCTCGTCCGCCTCTGTGGGCTGGACGTTGAGTTGCAGATCGTCGAGCGCGATGACAGTGATCTCGCCCAAGCCGCCCGGCTTGCCCCGCTCACAGGTCAGCAGCGGCTCGACCGTCACGCCCGGCTGGCGCGTCAGCTCAAGGGACTGCGGGTCGCCAGCAGCCGAGCCTGACATGGAACTCGACCTCCCGCGCCTTCTCGCGACGCTCGACCGGCACAACGTGGCCTATGTGCTCATCGGCGGGCTCGCCGCCGTCTACCACGGCTCACCGTTTCCGACCGAGGACGCCGACATCACCCCCGACACCGACGATGCGAACCTCGACCGCCTCGCCTCCGCGCTACGCGAACTCAACGCACGGATCCGCACCGAAGCCGTCCCCGAGGGCGTGCCCTTCGCTTGCGACGCTGCGGGATTGGCCGCGTCGGAAACATGGAACCTTGTCACCGACGTCGGCGATCTCGACATATCGTTCCGGCCGTCGGGAACCCGCGGATACCCGGATCTGCGCCGCGACGCGGTGTCCGCCGACATCTACGACGTCACGGTGCAGATCGCTTCACTGGCCGACGTGATCCGTTCCAAGCAGGCCGCCAACCGCCCGAAGGATCAACGCGTACTGCCAACGCTTCGCGAAATACTGGCCAGACGGCGTGATGGCGACCTCCGGTAGTTTCGGCGTCCGTCTGGCTGGGGGACCCGCCGAAGTGTGCGTCGCTCGCCAGAAGCTATACCCTGCAGAGGCTTTGGTGCTCCCGCACCTGAAGTCGCCTGCTCCAGGCCGAGGGCAGAGCGTAGGCGCTCAGCGCTCATGCGTCCTGGGGCGCCCTCATCGGCGGGGAAGCAAGCGCCAGCTGCTCATGCCCGAGATGGCATTTCTGAATTGCGGAGTCCGGATCGTCCATGCCGCGGTCCCGACAGTGTTGAGCGATCTCATCCTTGTGCAAGGGGCCGTGTTGGGTGAGTATCTGGCGTGAGCGGCTGGCCAGGTTGGAGAAGGACGAACTTGCCGCCCGGCTCCTGGCTATCGGCCACAAGAGCGCAAGCCGCCAGCAGAACCACCGTCCGAGCAGTGCGGCGATGGACGGTGTCATGAACGATCGCACGATCAGCGTGTCGAACAGCAGGCCGAGCGCGATCGTCGTGCCGATCTGGCCGAGCACGCGCAGGTCGCTGAAGATGAACGACGCCATGGTGAAGGCGAACAGCAGGCCGGCCGCGGTCACCACCGATCCGCTGCCCGCCATCGACCGGATGATGCCGGTGTTGATGCCGGCATGGATCTCCTCCTTGAAACCGGGAGACCAGCAGCAGGTTGTAGTCCGACCCCACGGCCAGCAGCAGGATGACGGCCAAAGGCAATATCACCCAATACAACTCGACGCCCATGATGTGCTGCCAGACCAACACCGACAGGCCGAACGAGGCGCCCAACGAGAGCGCTACTGTGCCCACGATGACGAGCGCGGCGACGAGGCTGCGCGTGATGAACATCATGATCAGCAGGATGAGGCTGAGCGAGGCAATGCCGGCGATGATCAGGTCGTAGTGCCCATTCCAGGAATTCATCGGCCGTGAACACCGGCTTGCCGTACTCCTGCGCCTTGCGCGCCTTTTCCGACTGCGTGCCCGCCTCTGCTGTCACCACCACCACACAGCGTGTCTTCGTCACCGACTTAACCGGTGTCAACCCCGCCGCCTCTGCCAGTTGCTCCATCTCCCAGCGCTCCACGATTTGTCCGGTACTGTCTTGCGCCGTCCCGGTGAAACAAATCCGAACGCCTGGCGTCAGCACCGAGCCAATGTCATTGCGCTCCAAACACATTGACTCCGAGAAGATCTCGACACCCTCCTCGGTAAGGACGATCTCCCGTTCGGCGGCGCCCCCGGTGCAAATCCCACGGGATAAACGTAGCCGCGTTCGGCCCCGTCTAGCCCACGTGGACGAACGGGCTGATCGCGTCGGCTCCGATCAGCCCAATCGACCCTGCCCCACTTTTCGGTGCCATCGCCCTGGCCGGCGCAAATAAGTTGGTAATCCGGCGACCTCGCCGAGACCTAGGGTTTGGGCTGATGTCGCTTCTGGAAGGTTGCCTGCACGGATTGGTTGGAACCCAATGCGACCGTGCAGGTGGGTGTGGGATCGGAGCAACCGCCGCCGGACCAGCCGGTGAACACATCTCGTTTCGTATTCGCCGGCGCCGCAGTAAGTGTGACGCTGGTGCCGGTGGGATAGCTCGCCGAGCACACCGAACCGCCGCCAGCGGGGTTGGCGCAATTGATTCCAGCGGGATTGCTGACGACGCTACCGGCCCCGGAAACCGTGACAGCGAGGCTTGGTTGGCCGGTAGGCGGAGGTGGCGAGGCGGCAGCGCCGCCGAAGGCGGTCGTACCTTTGGGAGTGCCGAGCCCCGTCGGCCCGTCATATCCTCCGGTGGCTGTGCACAGGTAGGTTCCGCAGCCTCCA
>JBKOYU010000656.1:0-6931 GCA_046725575.1 Actinomycetota bacterium
ATCACCACGACGATCAACTCGATGTGCTGCGAAACGAACGGGACGTTGCCGAGGAGGTATCCGACGATCGGCAGACCGACCCCCCACGCGATGCTGCCGAGAACACTGACCGTCATGGCGAGCTATTCCTTTACATGCACCGACAGATGCTGGCCCGGTACGACGCCGAGCTGCTCTCCCACAACAAGGACCGCGTGAAGGCCTTCACCACGGACCAGTGGGGCAACCCCGTGCCGGAGGGATACGACCCCGAAGGACTGCGGAATCGGGCAGGGACGCCGTTTACGATCCGTCCGCAGAACAGGACACTCTCGTCCGCGACACGTTGCTCAGCCTGCCGAATGCGGCGGGCCGGTCGGTGAGTATCCGCCACGCCCAGTAGCGGCTACCCGATTAACGGATAGGGACGTCAACGTCGACCCACGGATTCTTGCCGGTGCGCGACTGAGTGGAATTATGTTCCGTGAACGCCTTGAGTGCATCGACGAGCGTCCTGCGGGGGACCTCCGTGTCGTTCTCGATGTGCCCGTGCTTTCCCGCCTTGGTCGACATCACCGAGATCAGCCGGTCCTCGTCGGCATGCGCCGCAGTCTCCTTGTGCACGAAGCCTTTCCACAATGTCCTCGGGGTGGCGTTGAGGCTGCCGTGGTGGCCGACCTTGTACAGGTTGGTCTCTGCCAGACGAGCGCGTATGTCGTCGGCGTCGTCTACGTCGAAGAGTGCGTAGCTCCAGTTCTCGATCTGGGCGTCGCCGGGAAACAGCAGGGACGTATTGCCGATGTGGAACAAGAGGATCAGGCTCGTGTTGTTCAGCACACCATCCATGATCCGCAGCAGCGACAGCATCTCGTCGGCGTATGAGCGGTTTAGCCTTGGGATCAACCATTGGGCAGCAAGGGGAATGGAGTCGCTGACCGCTGTCGGGAACAGCGGCGCGATATGGTCGCCGAGGTCGTCGGCCGTCGCCGTTCCGGCCTCGACGGCTCGCCCCCAGCCGGCCGCCAGACTCCAAAATTCTTTGTGTTTCTCGGCTTCGCCGGCGACGTCGGGCGCCTGCTCGAGCGTCGGCGGTCCCAGAACCTCGACTGTCACACCGGGTAGCAGATCGTCGATGCCGAGATCGTCACCGAACTTGGCATAAACAGCGCGCGTCTACTTACCCATCTTCATCAGCGCCTCGACGGCGTCCTTGTTCTTCAGGTTGGTCTCACCCATGAATGCGAGCCTCTCGGCGACGCGTTTGGGAAACGTCGTCACGTTCGCCAGGCGCAGCCCCTCCGCCCGTGCTCCTGCTGCGAACGCCTGCATATCGGCCAGCGAACTATGCAATGCGCGATGGCCGTTCGGAGCGGCGGCGGGCTGGCGGGCGTCTGTCTTCAGCGCGGGATCCTCTGTCCAGGGCTGGATTACCACCTCGGGCTTCAGTCCAGCGATGATCTTTCCGGCCGCCGAATGACCGAAGCCGCTGATGTGGTCGGCGTGCCGATGCGTGGCGACGAGGACGTCGAGTTTGTTGTCCGTCTCTTCGGCGATGTTCTGCGCGATGCGTTCCATGTGGCCGGGACGGGCGGAAGTTGGGAGCTCTGTGCTGCCAAAGTCGATCAGGACATGACGCTTACTGTCGTCGTCATAGGTCAAGCTGAGCAGCAGACAATCACCGAAGCCCACGTTGTACGCCCGCAGCCGGGCGCTACTGACGTTCGTCATCTCCACGCTTCCTTCAGTCGTCGTTGCTCAGCTTCGTGTCGGGCCGCGACGGCCGCTGCATCGTCAGCTAGTGCGCTCTGCAGTGCGCGTTGCAGGTGGAAGGACGACAGCGATGCTGACCGGCTGCTGCCACCGAGGTAGCCGCCCTCCCACAGGTACGAGATGCGGTCCTGCCAAACCTTGAGCGCCTTCCGCGACGCGTCGGGCCCGGGCAGCCCGTTGCGGATGGCGTACTTCAGTTCGCCGTACTCATCGAGGATCAACGTCGATCCCGCCTCCAGTCGCACTTCCACGTCCTCGGGCATGGAGCGCGGTTTCCGCAAGCCGTACTCGTGCAGGCTGTCGGCGGTCACCTTGAGGTATTGCACCCATTCGACCACCGTCTCTCGGATCTGGAACCCGTCCTCGGGAGATACCCGCACGCAGGGGCGCACGCTCGCGACACGGTTGAACGCGTTGGTGTTGAGGCGTAGCCGTTGCCGGTTGTTCCAAATGTGGCGGAACATCTCCGTCGTATCGGTTTGCAGCCCACCCAGATGCGAGCCCTCTCGCACCAATTTGTCCTTCTCTTCGGCTTTGATCCAATAACCGCTGTCGGACTCGGAGCTCGGATCAATTCCGTACGCGGCCATCTCCGTTTTCAGATGAGTGCGGATTTTGTAGCGGTCGTCGTCGGCGCGAACCTCTGCGTCGGCGGTGAGCATGGCGCTGAGGAAATCGCCGAACGTGATGTGGATCGGCGGGGTGTAGTCGATGCCGCGGATCGCCATCGTCAGCAAGATGTCGGCGATATCGGCGCCTTCTTCGGCGACCAGTTTGAGGTCGACGAGGCTGTCCGGGTCTCGGATGTCGCCGAGACGTTTGATGCGGTCGACCCAGGCAGCCAAGAACGCCCGCATCACCCCCGCCACCAGGACCTCGCCGCGTCGATGCTCCTCACCGAACTCAAGTCGCTTCAGGATGTTTCGGTCCGGCTTTATCTCGACCGAGCGTCGCAACGCGTTGACGCGAACTTCGGCGGCGTCGTCGCGCATGTCCTCGGCGAGACCGAGCAGAGCGGTCCTCTTCAACCGCTCCCACGACAGCTTTGACTTGTGGGCGAAACCGTCGGGGGCGTCGTCGTCGAGGGGCTCATCGTCGACCGGCCGCTTGATCAGGTTCTCCACCACCTCCCGCAGCGAGAACACCGACAAGAGCGCGACGATGTCGGCGAAGGCCTCGTGCAGCGCCGCCTGGTCCGGCGATGACGGCGCCATGAACTTGTCGCGAAGCCCGTCGAGGAGTGCATGCGCCGTCTCGTGCGCGACGATGTCGTGCGACAGGCACAGGAATATCGGTTGGCGCCCAAGCACGTAACCGAACAGCAGCGCCTCCAGATCCGGCGAATAGAACGCGTTGGCTTCTTCGAACGCGTGCGGGACGACCTTGAGTTGGTGGCCGCGGATGCCCCAGCCCACTCGGCGGCCGAGCGCGAACTCGAATCGCAGTAGCGTGCGCATCACGATCGCGTACACGTTCATCGCGTGATACGTCGAGTCTTCCCGCAGTCTGGTCAGCGTCGGTGGCGCTTCCACCACATCGGTGTCCCGTTCGAGCACCGCGGGCTGATACATGGTGGCCGCGGACGCGTCATAGTCGACGACATAGATGGCATACCCCATCGGCCCCTGGTCGAGATCTTCCCAGGGCAGGTTGATCTCGGCCGTCAAGACCTTGCCGTTGCGTCGCACGCTGGGATCCTGGGCAACAATCTCGAATTGTCGCGTTCGCATAGCGAAATGGTCCCACTTCGATGAGCGCACGGTGCCAATTCGGAAATCGTTGTCGAAGTTGGTAACTACGACAAATTTGTCGTACGTCTACCTGCCATTCAGCTAACTCATTGGCCTGGGCGCAACGTTGCGGCACCCGTCGCTGAACCAGCAACCGGCCACACAGTTGCCCGTCAAATATGACCAAAGCGTGACAACGGGCGTGGGCGGCGGCCGGAGGTGGTACCCAGGAAATGTGGTGGCACCGGGCTTCATCGCCATCGGCAGTGGTCTAGCAGGGTTGAGCGCAGCGGAGACGTTCCGCAGCAAGCACCCCAACATCCCCGTGCGAATCCTGACCACCGACCCGGCCTTGCCGTATGCCAAGCCGCCGCTGAGCAAGGCCTACATCTGCGGCCGCGAGGCCAAGCTCGACCTGACAGCGCCGGCTGGTTCGTCCGCCACGATCTCGAGCTGATCCGCGGCATCACAGTCGACCACATCGACCCGGCCCACCAGGAAGTTGTCACCGAGGGCGGCCGCCCTATCCCTTCTGGCACCTCGTGCTGGCCTGCGGCGCCTTCCATGTCCACCTCGACACCGGCGCCACGCTCGACGCCGACGTCGTCGTCTCGGCCACCGGGGTACGCCCCGACCCCCACCTGGCCGTCAATGCTGGCCTCGACACCTACGACGGACGCATCGTCGTCGACGAACACATGCACACCTCGGCGCTGAACGTCTACGCCGCAGGCGATGTCGCGCTCGCGTACAACGTGACCGCCGGCCGGCGCATCCGCGCGGAACACTGGCGCGACGCCGCCCAGCAGGGCCTCATCGCCGGGTTGTCCGCTGCCGGCCACCCCGCGACGTGGGACAAGGTGCCCGGATTCGCTTGCACCATCGGCGAATCCACGCTGAAGTACTGCGGTTGGGGCATCGGCTACGAGCACAGCCGCCTTGCCGATCACCGCAACGGGTTCACGGTCTATTACGAGTCGGCCGGCGACCTCGTCGGCGTTCTCACACTCAACGCCGACGACGACTACCGACTTGCCGACCAGCTGCTCCGGTCGCACGCTCCGATGACGCTGTGAACGGCTAGCTCACCCGACTCCACGGGGGAGTTCGCGGCGCGGGTCACAGATGCTAAGCACACGCGAAACCGCGGGACTGGGAACCAGCATCCAGCTGACCGATGCACGGGAGCTCCGCACGTCAATCGTCCGCAGCGCCGAAACGCCTGCGGTGGCAAAGAAAGTGACGTCGGTCAGGTCGAGGACGAGGCTTCGGCTGTTCGCTCCGCGACGGAGCACGTAGTCCAACATTTCGGCGGCATTGGACGCGTCGATGTCACCGCAAACGCTGATGCGCACGACTTCGGAGTTCACCCATTCGGTGGACAATTTCAACCCGGCACGACGACTCGCCGTGGAGAGTGCGGGTGTGGTCATAGTTGGTCGACTCCAAACGTGACAGCCAGTAAGACACGGTCGCATCAAAAAGGCACTCACAGCAGGGGCTTTGTTCCTGCGCGCCTTGCGACTTTTGCGGCGGCTGGGAACTCAACCGGTCTTCAGCCTACGTCAGCCGATGCTGATCACCACGACTCGCTGTGATTTCTCATCGAACCGCCAACATGGCTTTTGCTTCACAACCAGTCCCGTCGCCGGAACATCCAGTACAGCAGGAGCACCAGCAGCACAATGATCGACGTGCTGGTCAGGAAGCCGCTGACGGTGTTGATTCCTGGATACTCGACGTTTTGCCAGTAGAACCCGGTGATCGCCGTCGGCACGGCGATGATCGCGGCCCAGCCGGTCAGCTTCTTCATCACCGTGTTCAGTCGCGCATCCTGCAGCGACAAGTTCGTCTCGAACACCGTTGTGACCATGTCTCGCAACGACTCTGTCCATTCCGACACCCGCAGCACGTGGTCGTAGAGGTCCGAGTACAACGGGTCCAGTTCCGGTGCCGTCTTCGCGTCCAGTCGGCGATGCTGAATGGAGTTGACGACCTCCCGCATCGGCAACACCACCCGCCGCAGTTCGACGAGATCCTTGCGCAGACGGAACGTCTTGCGCTGCAGGACACTTCGCGGCACTGGTGCCCAGGCGATCCCCTGACTATCGCAGCCCGGCGAGCAGCGACGTCACCCCCAGCTTCCACCGCCGCTCGATCGACGGGCCCGACCCGAGCCACCGGCCCGCCTCCTGCACCGCCAAACCCTGTGCCAGAGCGAGCAATACATGCGCCATGTCGTTCGGATCGCCCGACAGCAGGCCCGCGTCGACGCACCGCTGGATCCGGCCGACGAACACCTCCCGCACGGACGCTCCCGCCGCCAGCTCTTCCGGTCCCGGCTCGAAATCTGCGAAGGGCCGCGAGAACATCACCTGCGCCAGCCGCGGATACGCCCGGCAGAACAACCGGAACACCGGAATCAGCCGCTCGAGATCCGCCACGGGATCCGCCGTCACGGGCACCTTGGCCAGCTCGCCGCCCAGCAGCCGGAAGCCCTCGAAGAACATCGCCCGCACCAGGCCGGCCTTGTCGTCGAACAGCTCGTAGACCGCGGGCACCGACGTGCCCGCCCGCTCGGCCACCCGGCGTGTGGTGAACCGCGCGATCCCTTCCTCGGAGAGCGTCGCGAGGGCGACCTCCAGCAGCCGGTCCCGAAGCTCGGGCGTGCGCTGCTTGGCCCTTGGCATTAGCCGAGGGTGAATTCCGTTGCGAGCCCGTCGATTCCGGCCCGGATCGCCGTCAGCGCGGAATCTCGCGCCTTGAGTTTCGTCGCCAGATGCGCGCCCTGGTGCAACGACGACACCGCGTCGCGGGCCACCTCCTGTGCCCGCGCCACCACCTGGTCGGCCTCCACGATCTCGTCGAGCCAACCGCCCGCCACGGCCTCGTCACCGGCGAACGTCGCAGCCATCGAGGCGCCCCGATGGAACGCCGCAGGCGTCAGTCGCGCCCGCATGATCTCGATCGCCGAGATCGGAATCGTCATGCCGATCGCCACCTCGATCGCCTGGCACCGTGACTTGGGCTGGCCCACGCGGTGGTCGCCGGAGAGCAGCAGGAAAGAGCCCATCGCGATGGCCGGGCCCGTCGCCGCCATGATCACCGGCGCCGGGAACGTCAGGCACCGCACCGACAGTTCGAAGCCTCCCGCGAGCATGCCCAGCGCGGCCTTCGCGTCGCCGGACTGGAACACCGCCAGGTCGAAGCCGCCGCTGAACGCCCGCTGGTTGCCTGCGATCACGACCGCCTTGGCTGATTCCTTCTCCGCCTTATCGAGCGCTTCGTTGATCGCCGACTGCATCGCGGGCCCCAGCACGTTGACCTTGCCGTCGTCCAGCGTGATCGTGGCGACGGATTCGTCGAGCTCGTATTTCACGGTGTCAGCCATGGTTAACGATGTTACGTAACAAGGTTACGAAAGCCAACGCCAGATTCGGGTAGTCGTATAC
>JBKOYU010000104.1:0-14445 GCA_046725575.1 Actinomycetota bacterium
CCTTCGAGATACGCAGCCGCCAATCCTTCAGCTGGGCGAGCAGTTCCTCATCGATGTCGGACGGGCAGCTTTCGCAACGACGCAACATGATCGCCGGCGGCGTGGTCAGCACGTTGTTGCAGACACGGCAGCGGGGTGTGGCGCCGCGCTGTCGTCGAGGCCGGTTCGGGGTGGCGTCGCTGGGCGATTGCGGGGCGATGCCGTTGAGGAAGCGTGACGGCCGTCGACTCTGCCGACCACCCGGCGCCCTCGCCAATGCCCAGCTGAGCGCCAAATGCGTTCTGGCCCTGGTGATTCCGACATAGAGCAACCGGCGTTCCTCCTCGACCGGTTCGCTGTCGGGACCGTGCGCCAGGGCATGGGAGATGGGCAGCGTGCCGTCGGCAAGGCCGACGAGGAACACCGCATCCCACTCCAGGCCCTTGGCGGCGTGCAGCGACGCCAGGGTGACGCCCTGCACTGTGGGCGGATGGCGCGCGTCGGCGCGCTGACGAAGCTCTGCGAGCAGGGCGCGTAGGTCCAGCGACGGCCGTAGCGCCACCTCCTCGTCGACGAGTTCGGCCAGCGCGCTCAACGCCTCCCATCGCTCGCGGGCTCGAGTGCCGGGCGGCGGTTCGGCGGTGAGACCCAGCGGTTCGAGGACGGCGCGCACGATGTCGGGCAGTTCGCCATCCACGTCGCGTTCGGCGGCACGCTGCAGCGCCAGCAGCGCCTGGCGGATCTCCTGGCGGCTGAAGAAGCCTTCGCCGCCGCGCACCTGGAACGGGACACCGGCCTCGGTGAGCGCTTCCTCGTAAACCTCCGACTGGGCGTTGATGCGATATAGCACGGCGATCTCCGAGGCCGCAGTGCCGGACTCGATCAGGTACTTGATCTTCTTGGCGACCGCGGCGGCCTCTGCCACCTCGTCGGGGTGTTCGGCGAATGTCGGACTCGGGCCGGGGTCGCGCTGGCCGACGAGGTGCAGCTTGCTGCCTGCCATCCGGCCGCGGGCGGCGGCGATCACGCGGTTGGCCAGTGACACGACTTGCGGGGTGGACCGGTAGTCACGCTCGAGCCGCACCACCGCGGCGTCGGGGAATCGCCGTGAAAAGTCGAGCAGGTAGCGCGGAGTGGCGCCGGTGAACGAATAGATGGTCTGGTTGGCGTCGCCGACGACGGTGAGGTCGTCACGGCTGCCGAGCCAGGCGTCGAGCACCCGCTGCTGCAGCGGGGTGACGTCCTGGTATTCGTCGACGACGAAGCAGCGGTAGCGGTCGCGGAATTCCTGTGCGACCGTTTCGTCGTTTTCGATCGCGGCCGCGGTGTGCAACAGCAGGTCGTCGAAGTCCAGCAGCGCCATCCCGTCGTGGCGGGCCTTGAGCTTTTCGTACCCGGCGTAGACCGTCGCGATCTTCGCGGCGTCGAATGGGATGTCACGGCCGACCTGCGCGACGGCGGCGGGGTAGCCCTCGGGGCTGACCAAAGACGCCTTGGCCCACTCGATTTCGCCGGCGAGGTCGCGCACGTCGTCGGTGCTCGTTGACAGGCCCGCGCGGTTGGCGGCCTGCGCGACGACCGCGAACTTCGTGTCGAGCAGCTGCCATCCGGTGTCGCCGACGACGCGCGGCCAGAAGTACGACAGCTGGCGTCGGGCTGCGGCGTGAAACGTCATCGCCTGCACGGATTCTGCGGAGACGCCGGCCCAGTTGTTGCTGAGCGCACGCAGCCGGCCGCGCATCTCGCCCGCGGCCCGCTGCGTGAATGTCACCGCCAGTACCTGATGCGGCGCGACGTGTCCGGCCGCCACGAGGTGGGCGATGCGGCGGGTGATGGTGCGGGTCTTGCCGGTCCCGGCGCCGGCCAGCACGCACACCGGGCCGCGGGCGGCCAGGACGGCTTCGCGCTGTTCCTCGTCGAGGTCACCGACGAGCTCGTCGCGCGACGTGGGTGCCTCGACCGACATGCGGTCCATCTTGGCAGGGGGCTGTGACAAATGCAGGGCGCGGCGCGGGCATGTTGGCGCTATCGGATACGTTGACACGCTTATGAGCGCTCTGACCATGTACACCACCTCGTGGTGTGGCTACTGCTTCCGCCTGAAGAAGATCCTCAAGGCTGAGGGGATCTCGTTCAGCGAGGTCGACATCGAAGCCGATCCCGCCGCGGCGGAATTCGTGGCATCGGTCAACGGCGGCAATCGGACGGTGCCGACGCTGAAGTTCGCCGACGGGTCAACGCTGACGAACCCCGGCGGTGCTGAGGTCAAGGCCAAGCTGGCCATTTAGCTTCTTGCGCCGAGCAGACGCGTACACCCCCAAAATCCCGCGAGAATGGGGGTTTCGCGTGTGCTCGTGCGAAGAAAGTCAGTCCCGCGCGGCCCAGGATTCGATGATCTCCCGGGCGATCGAGATCGAGCCCGGCAACAGCAGCCGCGACGGCGAATCGCTGCTCCAGTCGCCGTGATCGAGCGCTTCGCGGATCTCGGCGCGGGTGAACCACGCCGCCTCGGCGATCTCGCCGTCGTTGAACGCGAACTCCTGCTCCGGGTCGCCAAGGGCGTGGAAGCCGACCATCAACGATCGCGGAAACGGCCACGGCTGGCTGCCCAGATAACGGACGTCGGTCACGGTCAGCCCGATCTCCTCGGCGATCTCGCGGACCACGCAGGACTCGAACGACTCGCCCGCCTCCACGAAACCGGCCAGCAGCGAGAACAGCCGCTCGGGCCACACGGTCTGCCGGGCCAGCACGGCGCGGTCGTGACCGTCGTGCACCAGGCAGATCACCGCCGGGTCGATGCGGGGAAACTCCTCATGCCCGTTGGCCGCGTCCACCCGCGCCCAGCCGCCCTTGATCGACTTGGTCGGTGCGCCGTCGATCGCACTGAACCGCGCGTTGTCGTGCCAATTCAGCAGCGCGGTGGCCGTCGCGACCAGTTGTGCGCTGACGTCGTCGAAGATCTGCCCGGCGCGGCGCAGGTCGAGCACCTCGGTTTCGGCGTGGGGGTCATCGGGTCCCTCCAGCGCGGCGCGAATCGCCCACACGTGCCTGCCGTCGGGCATGCGGCCCAGAAACACGGCGTTCTCCGGCGGCTTGTCCCCCAGCTTGGCGGCCTTGCCGAGCACCGCCTGGCCGCCGGAGATCAGCACCTGGTTGCGCCGGTCGACCCGCAGCAGCAGCGCGTCGGGCCATCCGGCGATGGCGGCGTCGACGTCGGTGCGCAGCGCGTCGGCGCGGTCGGCACCGACACGGGACAGCAGCGGGACGTTGCGGAGTTCGAACGCTTGTGTAATTCCCCGGTCGCTTCGCTCCTGCCCGCCGGACGTCATCGCTCGGCTTCCGCGCTGCGGATGTACAGCAGCCGGTCACCGACCTCGATGGCGTCGACCTCCGGCTCGTCTACCCGCACCAGTCGGCCGTCGCGCACCACGCCTAACACGATGTCGGTCAGGTGCCGCGGTGAACCGCCGACCTCCTTTGGGCCGACCTCGCGTTCGGCGAGCGCGAATCCGGCGGCTGGCGTCAGAAGGTCCTCCATCATTTCGACAACACTTGGCGTCTGGATCGCGATTCCCAGCAGCCGGCCCGCGGTCTCCGCCGTGACCACAGTCGAGTCGGCACCCGACTGGCGCAGCAGGTGCTGGTTTTCGCCCTCCCGGACGGCGGCGATGATCTTGGCGTTGGGCGCGAGCTCCCGGGCGGTCAACGTGACCAGGACGGCGCTGGCGTCATTGTCGGTCGCGACAATGATCGATTTCGCGTGCTGGGCGCTGGCCAGCTGCAGCACCTCGGACTTCGTCGCGTCGCCGTGCACGGTGACCAGGCCTGCACTCTTCGCGCGTTCGAGCGCTGTGGCGTTCTCGTCGACGACGACGATGTCCGCGGGTGCCACCTCGTCGCCGACCATCGCGGCCACCGCCGTCCTGCCCTTGGTGCCATATCCGATGACGACGGTGTGGTTGCGCACTCTGCTCCTCCATCGCTGGATCTTCAATGCCTGGCGCGACTGGGTAGTCAGCGTCTCCACCGTGGTGCCGATGAGGACGATCAGGAACGCGATCCGCAGCGGCGTGATCACCAGGACGTTAATGAGCCGCGCGGACGGCGCGAACGGGGTGATGTCGCCGTACCCGGTCGTCGACAACGAGACCGTCGCGTAGTAGAAGCAGTCCAGGAACGACAGCTCGTTGTCCTGCACGTCGCGGTAGCCGTCGCGGTCCAGGTACACGATGAGCACCGCCGCAAACAGCGCCAGCGTCGCGTAGACGAGGCGGCGGAAGATGCGCTGGCCAGGGCTGACGAAGGGCTCGGGGATACGCAGGATGTTGACGAGCGCGGCATCCGGTCGTGATGTCAGGTTTTCCTCGACCGCCGCCAGCCGGCGTCGCAACTTGCCTCTAGCCACGAGAACCCGTCATCGATCCGAGTGGGCGCACGCCACAATGTAACCATGGTCTCTCCCCCACCCGAACTGCAGCAGATCGCCGGCCCGGCACCCGCCTACCGCCTGGCGGCGCTCTTGCTCGGATCGGGTGTCGCACACTTCCTGATACCGAAGCCGTACGACACGATCGTGCCCGCCGAACTGCCCGGCAGCGCGAGGTTTTACACCAACGCCTCCGGCGTGGCGGAGCTCGTGAGCGGTGCGCTACTGCTGTCGCCGCGCACCCGCCGAGTGGGTGCGCTGGCAGCGGTCGCGGTGTTCATCGGAGTCTTTCCGGCCAACATCAACTTGGTGCGGCTGTGGCGCCACAAGCCGTTGGCCATGCGGCTCGGCGCGATCGCGCGGCTGCCGCTACAGATCCCGATGATCACCTCGGCGCTGAAGGTCTACCGCAACTCCTAAGCCGCGTCCAGCAGCGCGACGAGGTCGTCGGCCTCGGGCAGTGTGTCGGGGCTGACGGTCAGCCCGGACCGCACGTAGTGGAATGCCGCGCGCACCGATTCCACCGGGCGGCCATGCAACTGCGCCCACGCCAGCCGGTATACCGCGAGCTGAATCGCCGCATGCTGCTTGGCTTCTGGAGTGTCGGGTGGGTCGCCGGTCTTCCAGTCCACCACCGTGGTGCCGCCGTCGTCGTCGGCGAAGATCGCGTCGATGCGCCCCCGCACGACGCGCCCGCCGATGACCATGTCGAACGGGACCTCCAGATCGATCGGCGTGCGGGCGGCCCACGGCGACACCGCAAAAGCGGCCTGCAGCTCGGCCAGCGCGTCACCGTCACCGGCGTCGCGATCGACGGCGCCGGGCAGGTCGTCGAGGTCGAATAGCCGCTCCGCGTGAAAGAACCGCTGCACCCAGTCGTGAAACGCGGTGCCTAGCAAGGCATGCGGGTCGGGACGGGTCGGCAGGCGACGGCGCAGCCGCTGTGCCACCGCCTCGGGGTCACGGCCGAGCTCGACCAGCGTGCTGACCGAGAGCTGCGCGGGCAACGGCGGCGCGGGCGGGTCGGCCGCGCTGTCGCGCTCCGCGAGCAGGGCGTCGACATCGGCCGCCCATCCGTCGACGTCTTCGGCGTTCGCGTCGAGACCTCCCGCCATCGCCTGCGTCACCATCGCCGCGCCGTTGTCCAGGTCTGTCCGCTGCGTGCCGACGGGGTCGATGGGCCAGAGTGCCTCGATTGCATTGTCGCGCAACGGGTTCGGCTCACCATCGGCGGGCCCCAGTGCCCAGTGTTCGACGACGCCGCAGGGATCGCCGGTGGCTTCCGACGTCTCGATGATGTCCTTGAGCTCGCAGAGGAAATCGGAGGCGCCGCGGGGTTTGGTCTCGGAGGCGCCCCAGTGGTGCCCCGACAGCAGCAGGGTGTCCTCGGCGCGGGTGAGCGCGACGTACAGCAGCCTGCGTTCCTCGTCGATGCGGCGCTGCTCGAGGCGCCGTTTGTGATCGGAGATCTTGCCGGACAACCGCTTTCGATCGTTGACGTCTGACGTGTCGAGCACCGGGACGCCGTGTTCGGAGACGGTGGCACGGTCACCGCGCAGCAGCGGCGGCAGATCGCCTGCGTCGGTCAGCCAGGTGCGCGTGGATGCCGTCGACGGAAACACCCGCCCGCTCAGGTGTGGCACCGCCACCACCTGCCACTCCAAGCCCTTCGCGGCGTGCACCGTGAGGATCTGGACCCGATCGTTGGCGACGGACACTCCCCCTTCGCTTCGCGGGGGTGGTGCCCCCACGGCGGGCGCCAGACCGTTCTCCACCTGTTCGGCGGCCTCCAGATACGCCAGCAGATTCGGCACCGTCGCGCCCGGCCGCGCGGCGAAGTCGGCCACCACGTCGGCGAACGCATCAAGGTGCTCGGTGCCCGACCAGCCCGATGCCACCGGCCTGGCCGCCCGGACCTCGGTGTCGAGGCCGAGTACCCGGCGCACATCGGCGACGAGGTCGGGCAGCGGATGCGTCAGATGGGCGCGCAGCGCGGTCAGCTCACGGCCGAGCGCGACGATCCGGCTGTGCCCGGCAGCGGAATACGCGCCCGCAGGCCCGGGATCGCAGATCGCGTCGGCGAGGCAAGCGGCGTCGGCGTCGGCGGCGGCCTGCGCGACGATCTGCTCGGTGGTGGCGTCGCGCGCCTGCCGGTCATCGAGTTCGACGGCGCGTCGCCACAATGCCGCGATGTCGCGGCCACCCAGTCGCCAGCGCGGCCCGGTGAGCACCCGCATCGCTGCGGCTCCCGACGTGGGATCGGCCACCAGACGCAGCGTCGCCACCAGGTCGGCAACCTCGGGCACAGCGAGCAACCCGGCGAGGCCGACGACCTCGACCGGGACGCCACGCGCCGCGAGCGCGTCGGCCATCGGCGCGGCATCGGCGTTGCGACGCACCAGCACCGCCGCCGTCGGCGCGGCAGAGCCTTCGCTGCGGGCGCCGTGATAAATCCGCGCCAAATGGTCGGCGACCCAATCCCGTTCGCTCGCTACGTGATTCAGCAGTGCGCACCGGATGTCGCCCGGCTGGGCGTCGGGCCGCGGCCGCAGGGCCCGCACTGCGACGGAACGGCGCCGCGCTTCCGCGGACACGGCGTTCGCCAGATGCAGCGCGCGCGGCGGATTGCGCCAACTGGTCCGCAGCTCCAGCGTGGGCGCCGGGGTTCCGTCCGCCCGCGGGAAATCGGTGGTGAACCGCGGCAGGTTGGTCGCCGACGCGCCGCGCCAGCCGTAGATCGACTGGATCGGATCGCCGACGGCCGTCAGGGCCAGCCCGTCGTCGACGCCGCGGCCGAACAGTGACGAGAGCGCCACGCGCTGCGCGTGCCCGGTGTCTTGGTACTCGTCGAGCAGCACGACCCGGTACCGTTCCCGCAGCTGCTGGCCGACTTGCGGGAAGTTCGACGCCAGCCGGGCGGCCGAGGCCATCTGCATGCCGAAGTCCATGACCTTCTCGGCCCGCATCCGCGCGTGCAGCGCGTCGATCAATGGAACCAGTTGAGTGCGTTCGGTCTGGGTGGCCAGCATGCGCAGCAGCCATTGGCTGGGTCCGCGGTCACGCTGATACGGGCCCGCTGGCAGCGTGTGCACCAGCCGTTCCAGTTCGACGTGGGTGTCGCGAAGTTGTGTGGTGTCGACGAGGTGTTCGGCCAGTTGGCCCGCGAGCCGCAGCACAATCGCAGTTACCGCGGCCGGGGTCTTGTCGGTGTCGAGGTGCTCGGGATATTCACATACGACGCGAAACGCCAACTGCCACAATTCGGTTTCGCTGAGCAATCGGGTGTCGGGTTCGACCGGCTGGGGGCACTCCCCTCGCAAGCTGGGGCCCGACCCGCTTGGGGGGGACAGCAGTCCGTGCTCGCGCAGCAGGTTGCCGGCGAACGCGTGATAGGTGCTGACGGTGGCCGGGTCGTCGGAGATGTCGCCGTCGCCGGGAGCGAGCCCGGCGCCGGCCAGCCGCGCCAGTCTGGTGCGGACCCGACGCAGCAGCTGGCCCGCGGCCTTGCGTGTGAACGTCAACCCGAGGACCTCACCGGGGCGGGCGTAGCAGTTCGCGACGAGCCACACCACCCGGGCCGCCATGGTCTCCGTCTTGCCCGCACCCGCGCCCGCGATGACCACCAGCGGTCCTGGTGGCGCGGCGATCACCGCCGCCTGCTCCTCGGTGGGCGCGAAAAGCCCAAGCGCAGACGCGAGTTCGGCCGGACTGTAGCGCGGCGTCACGGCCGTCCCCCGGTGGCGGCCTGCGCCGGGCACATGCCCCGCACCGGGCAGTGTGCGCAGCCGTCGTTGATCCGAGCGAGGAACTCCGGCCCCCGCGTAGCGGCCGCCGCTTGCCGCACCTGCTCGAGCCATTCCGCGCGGGTGTCCGCGGTCTGCGGGTCCTGCTCGCGTTCGGTGGCGCCACCCGCTGCAGTCTTGCCGAGATAGACCAGGCGCCCTCCCCCTGGCGTATCGCCCTGTGGGAGTAGGCC
Source organism: Actinomycetota bacterium (assembly GCA_046725575.1). GTDB lineage: Bacteria > Actinomycetota > Actinomycetes > Mycobacteriales > Mycobacteriaceae > Mycobacterium. The sequence goes on from JBKOYU010000104.1 coordinate 8,385, forward strand.
TTCCGCGACGGCGAGCTGGTACATCGCCAGCTGGGCGTGGCGTTGCGCGTCGTCCTTGCTGACCGGCGTCTTGCCGGTCTTGATGTCGACGACTACCAACCGGCCCGCACCGTCGCGTTCGAGGCGGTCGAGGCGGCCGCGCACCCGCACCCCGGGGCTGACCGTGCCGTCGACGTCGATCTCCGTGCCCACCTCGGTGAGCTCGTTGCGGGTCTGCGCCCGCCACTGCGCGAATGTCGACAGCATCGCGCGATGCCGCGCCAGCTCGTTGTCCGCATACCACTGTGAATCGAACGGCAGATTGCTCCAAACCTTTTCGAGTTCGTTGAGCATCTGGCTCTCGGTCTTACCGGGTTCAGCGACCAGGGCGTGCAGCAGTGTACCGACCGCGGAACGCACGTCACGCCCGTCGGCGCCGCCGTGGCGTTCGAGAAGCCAGCGCAGCGGGCAGTCGGTCAGCGTCTGCAGCGTCGATGGTGACAGCGTGACAACGTGGTCGACGCCATTCCACAGCGGCTCGTCGCTGGACAACGGCGTCATGCCGTACCACTGGGCGGGGTCGGCGCCAGCGACACCTGCCTGCGCGAGGCGTGCCAATTGTGTTGCAGCGCAGGCCCGTACCGTGTCATCGACCGCGTCCGGCGCTGAGCACACCACTGCGCGCAGCCGGCCGACCAGCGCAGGCAGAGCCAGCATCCGGGGTGCGTGGATCGGCTCGAGCGGGTCCGGGTCGGGATCGGTCGCCAAGGCCGCCAGCTCATGGCAGAACGGTGACGGCAGCATCGACTCGTCGCCGCTATCGCTGTCCACCGCGGTCACCAGCAGGCGGCTGCGGGCGCGCCCCATGGCGGCGATCAACAGCCTGCGCTCCTCGGCCAGCAGCGGCGCCCTGCTCGACAATCCACGGTCGGCCGCCGTCGCGACGCCGTCCATGACGTCGACGAGCTGCTGGGTGCCCAGCACGCCGCCGCGGGGAACAGTGTTGGGCCACAGCCCTTCCTGCAGGGCGGCGATGACGACGAGCTCCCATTCCCGGCCGAGCGCCGCATGGGCGCTGAGGATGGCGACCGCGTCGGGCTCCGGTCGCCGATCGCGGGGCGCCGGGGGAAGCCCCATTGCCTCGACATGGTCGACCAGGCCGCGCAGCGTCGCGCCCGCGGTCCGCGTCACGTACTGCTCGGCCACGTCGAACAGCGCGGTCACCGCGTCGAGGTCACGGTCGGCCTGTGCGCCGGCGAGGCCACCGCGCTCGCTGGCGGCCAACCAGCGCCACTGCAGGCCGGACCGATGCCAGGCCTGCCACAGGGTATAGCGCGGGTCTTCCCCGTCCGCGGCGCTGCGGCGCGCCGCCGCGAGCACGGCGCGAACCCGTCGCAATGGGCGGCCCTGATCGGCCGACAGGCTGTCAGTTTCGCTGTTGAGCGCCTCGACAAGCAGCTCGGCGAACTCCCGCGGCGGCTGGCAGCCATCGGCGCGGCGCAGCGCCCGACGCAGCTGACGCAGCGACACCGGATCGACGCGGCCGATGGGCCCGGTCAGCAGCGACAGCGCCCGGCCGCCGTCGAGCCCGTGCGCCGTCGCGTCGAGCACCGTCAGCAGCGCTCGCACTGCGGGCTGATCGGCCAGCGGAGTGCTCGACCCCGGCGCCTCCACCGGTACGCCTGCCGAGACAAGGGCACGCGCCAGCGTCGCGCCCAGCCGCGGCACCGACCGCACGATCACCGCCATCTGTGACCATGGCACGCCGTCGATCAGGTGTGCGCGGCGCAACGCGTCGGCGATCAACGCCGATTCGGCGTGGGGCGTCGCGGCGATCCGCACGGTCAACGAGCCTGGAAGTCCGTCGGCACCGGTCACGTCGCGTGAGGCGTCGACGCCCGGCAGCCGGCGCGCGACCCCGGTGATGGCGTCGGCGATCGCGGGTGCGCAACGAAGCGACCGGGTGAGCGTGATTGCAGGCTCGTCGCCGCGCAACAGCGACGGATCCGCACCGCGGTAACCGAACACCGACTGGGTGGCGTCTCCGGCGATGACGGTCAACTCGGCGCCCGCTGACAGCACGCGAACCAGCCGAGCCGCCTGCGGGTCGAGGTGCTGCGCGTCGTCGACGAGTAGCAGCTTGATCCGGTTGCACTCGGCGGCCAGCAGGTCCGAGTCGGTCGCGAACGCTTCGAGCGCCGCACCGACGAGTTCGGCGGCGCCAAGCGCGGGCACCGTGGCCTGTGGCGCCGCCATGCCGACGGCGGAGCGCAGCAGCATGATCTGCTCGTAGGCCTGGGCGAACTGGCCTGCGGCCAACCATTCGGGTCGGCCGTACGTTCGCCCGATGCGTTGCAGCGCAACGGGATCCACGCCGCGTTCGGTGCAGCGGGCCAGCAGGTCTCGCAGTTCGTTGGCGAACCCGATGGTGCTGAGCGCCGGCCGTAGTTGGGTGGGCCAGGCCACCGGCGAGGCGTCGCCGTCTTCGAGGTCGCCCGCGAGCAGTTCGCGGATGATGCCGTCCTGCTCGGCGCTGGTGATCAGCCGTGGCGGCGGGTCGCCGTTGCGTTGCGCCGCCAGGCGCAGCACCGCGAACGCATACGAGTGCACGGTGCGGACCAACGGTTCGCGGACCACCGCGCGACTGCCCGCGGACAACAAGGCCGACGTGATCGCTGCGCGGGCCTGACTGCCGAGCCGGGCCGAACCCGTCAGCAGCAGAACCGATTCCGGATCATCGCCCGCGGCGATGTGGGCCGTCGCGGCCTGAATCAACAAGCTGCTCTTGCCCGTACCGGCGCCGCCGAGCACGCGCACCACACCGCGCATGCCCGGTTCGGTGAGGGCGGTCGGTGTCAGTTCGGTGTGCGGCGCGGACATGAAGGCATGACACCACGGGGGTCCGACAAGCGGCCGTCACCGCCTGCTGGCAGCATCAACGCAGTGACCGACCTGCTGCACGTGCATCGTTACGGACCGACCCGCCCGCCCCAGATCCTGGCCGTCCACGGCTTGACCGGGCATGGCCAGCGCTGGCAGACGCTCGCGACGCGGCATCTGCCCGAGTCCGCGATCATCGCACCGGACCTGATCGGGCATGGACGGTCGTCGTGGGCGGCGCCGTGGAACATCGACGCGAATGTCGGTGCGCTGGCGGGCCTGCTCGATGCCGAGGCGGACGGTCCCGTGGTGGTCGTCGGGCATTCGTTCGGCGGCGCGGTGGCGCTCAATTTGGCTGCCGCGCGCCCGGATCTGGTCGCGGCGCTGGTGCTGCTCGATCCCGCGGCCGGCCTGGACGGCGGCTGGATGCGCGACATCGCCAACGACATGTTCGCCTCGCCGGACTACACCGACCGCGAGGAGGCCCGTGCTGAAAAGGTGGACGGCTCGTGGGGTGAGGTCCACCCGGAGGAGCTGGACCGCGAACTCGATGAGCACCTAATAGACTTGCCCGGCCGGCGGGTCGGATGGCGGATCAGCATCCCGGCGATGTTGTCGTATTGGAGTGAGCTGGCCCGACCAATTCGGTTGCCAGGGAATGGAATACCGGTCACGCTGGTGCTCGCCACAAAGACGGACCCGCGGTATGTGACCGATGAATTGCTCGCCGGGCTGGGTGAACGCGCCGACTTCACGCTGCTGGAGTTCGACTGCGACCACATGGTTCCCGGGGCGCGGCCGGCCGAGACGGCGGCGGTGATCCGCAAGCAGCTGGAATGTGGCTGAGATGCCTGCGGTCACCGACGAGCAGGTCGAAACCGTGCGCGCGCTGGTCGCGTCGATCCCGCCCGGGCGGGTGTCAACGTACGGCGACATCGCCGACGCGGCAGGGCTTTCCAGCCCGCGCATCGTCGGCTGGATCATGCGCACGGATTCGTCGGATCTGCCGTGGCATCGCGTGATCAGGGCCTCCGGCCGGCCCGCACGCCATCTGACGACGCGACAACTCGAGCGTCTGCGTGCCGAAGGCGTGCTGGCCAACGACGGCCGAGTCAACCTGGCCGAGGTCCGCCACGAGTTCTAGGCTCGAAATTGCACTCACGGTCGTTGGTCGGCTTCACAGCCCTGGTTGCAATTTCGGCCTTACAGCACTAGCCGCACCAACGCTGCCGTACGCGCCAAACCTGGGAACGCCGCGGCCGTCGACCGCGGATGCAATGCATGGACGGCGAGCCGGAACATCAACGCGCGCAACAACATCTGCGGCCACTCCGGCAGCGGGCTCCAGCGCTCGATCAGCCCGTCGTCGGCCTCGCCCCAGGACAGCGCGTCGACGACCACCACCCCTGCCGCCCACGACGATGGCCGCCAGTACGGCGTGATGTCGGTGATGCCCGGCGCCGCGGTGCCCGCGAAAAGCACTGTGCCGTAAAGATCGCCGTGCACCAGCTGGTTGGGACTCTTGGTCGGTCGGCGCAGCGAGGCCAGCTGGTTGATGAGCTCGACCGACCGCTGCCCGTCCGCCGAGCCCGGCGACACCCTCGCCCCCGGCGGCAACGAATGCAGCGGACGCTCCTCCCACGCGGCGCGATCGGCGGCGATGAACACGTCGACGTCGGCCCACGGCGCGACGGGAGGCTGCGTCAAGAAGCGCGGCCGCTCCAACTTCGCCATCGCCTCGTGTAGCCGCACCGCCGCCGAAACCACCTCGTCATGGCGCGGTTCGGGGGTGCCGGCGACGAACGTGTCGGCCCGCCAGCCGGCCACCACGTATCGACCGTCAGTCGAGCGCACCGGCCTGGCCAGCCGCACACCGTCGACGAACAACGTCTCACGAACCTTGGCCGACCACGCGGCGCGGGCGTGGTCGGCCACCATCGACAGCACAACTTCGCCGCAGCGCCAGCCGCCCTCCCAGCCCGAGCCGAGGGGGACGGGCTGCACACCGGTCAGTCCGAACGCCGCCAGCACATGATCCGGCGGCCGTTCAACAGTCACCACCTCAGCCTAAGCGGAGCTGGAGCAAACGAGCCGTTAGTACATCACCATGTCGGGTTCGAGTTGCTTGCCCCACGCGACAATTCCGCCCTGCACGTGCATCGCGTCGGAGAAGCCGGCCTTCTTCACGATGGCCAACACCTCGGCCGAGCGGACCCCTGTCTTGCAGTAGAACACCGGGGTGCGGTCGACCTGCAATTTGGCCAACGCCTCGCCCGATTCGAACGCACCCTTGGGGATCAGTTCTGCGCCCTCGATGTGGTTGATGTCCCACTCGACGGGCTCGCGCACGTCGATCAGCGACAGCGGCTTGCCGGAGTCGAGCAGCTCGCGCAGCTCGCGGGGAGTGATCGTCGAATCGGCCGCGGCTTCGGCGGCCGCTTCGGACACCACACCGCAGAACTCCTCGTAGTCGATCAGCTCGGTGATCTTCGGCGTAGCCGGATCCTTGCGGATCTTGATGGTGCGGTACGTCATGTCGAGTGCGTCGTAGACCATCAGCCGGCCCAGCAGCGGCTCACCGATGCCGGTGATCAGCTTGATGGCTTCGGTGCCCATCACCGACGCGATCGACGCACACAGGATGCCCAGCACGCCGCCCTCGGCGCACGACGGCACCATGCCCGGTGGCGGCGGCTCCGGATACAGATCGCGGTAGTTCAGGCCCCGTTTTTCGCCGGCTGCGCCATCGGGTGCTGCCTCCCAGAACACCGACACCTGACCCTCGAAGCGGTAGATCGACCCCCACACATACGGCTTGCCCGCCAGCACCGCGGCGTCGTTGACCAGATAGCGCGTTGCGAAGTTGTCGGTACCGTCGAGGATCAGGTCGTACTGCTTGAACAGGTTGACGGCGTTGTCCGGCTCCAGCCGCAGCTCGTGCAGCCGCACCTCGACAAGCGGATTGACCTCGAGGATCGAGTCCCGTGCGCTTTGCGCCTTGGACCGGCCAATGTCGGACTGGCCGTGGATGATCTGGCGCTGCAGGTTGGACTCGTCGACCACGTCGAACTCGACGATGCCGATGGTGCCCACCCCCGCGGCGGCCAGATACAGCAGCGTCGGCGAGCCCAATCCGCCGGCGCCGATGACCAGCACCTTGGCGTTCTTGAGCCGTTTCTGCCCGTCCACCCCCAGGTCCGGG
>JBKOYU010000859.1:0-5238 GCA_046725575.1 Actinomycetota bacterium
CGTGCAGGGTCAGGACAAGCTCGCGCTTCTGCTGGAGTTCGCCGACGAGTTGCCGTCGCTGCCAGCCGACCTCGAGCAGGACGCGATGGAGCCGGTGCCCGAATGCCAGTCGCCGCTGTTCCTGCATGTCGACGCGGCCGACCGCGGCAAGGTGCGGCTGTACTTCAGCGCGCCCGCCGAGGCCCCGACCACGCGGGGATTCGCCGCGATCCTGGCCGCAGGCCTCGACAAGCAGCCTGCGGAGGACATCCTCGCCGTGCCCGACGACTTCTATTCCGATCTGGGCCTGGCGGCGCTGATCAGCCCGCTGCGGTTGCGCGGCATGTCTGCCATGCTGGCGCGGGTCAAGCGGCGACTCCGGGGCGAGTGAGAAAGCTACTCATCGGTAGGAGACCACCGCTCGGCGTGCTCACATGAGCGCCCCTTAAACTGCCGGGGATACATTCTTAAAGACGTTTCTTAGAGAACATGCCGTCAGGAGGCGAAGTGCCTAGTCACGCCAGCTCGAAGATCTCCAAGGTGCTCGTTGCCAATCGTGGGGAGATCGCGGTCCGGGTGATCCGGGCGGCAAGGGATGCCGGGCTGCGAAGCGTGGCCGTGTACGCCGAACCCGACGCCGACGCGCCTCACGTACGGCTCGCCGACGAGGCCTTCGCACTCGGCGGCCAGACGTCGACGGAGTCCTACCTCGACTTCCGCAAGCTGCTCGACGCGGCCGAGAAGTCCGGCGCCAACGCGATCCACCCCGGTTACGGATTCCTTTCGGAGAACGCCGATTTCGCGCAGGCGGTGATCGATGCCGGCCTGATCTGGATCGGGCCCAGCCCGCAGTCGATCCGCGATCTGGGCGACAAGGTGACCGCCCGTCATATCGCCGCGCGCGCCCAGGCGCCGCTGGTGCCCGACACACCGGACCCGGTCAAGGACGCCGGCGAGGTCGTCGCGTTCGCCAACGAGTACGGCCTGCCGATCGCGATCAAGGCGGCGTTCGGCGGCGGCGGCCGCGGCATGAAGGTGGCCCGCACCATCGAGGAGATCCCCGAGCTGTTCGATTCGGCGACCCGCGAGGCGACCGCGGCGTTTGGCCGCGGCGAGTGCTTCGTCGAGCGCTACCTGGACAAGCCGCGCCACGTCGAGGCGCAGGTGATTGCCGATAAGCACGGCAACGTCGTCGTTGCGGGCACCCGTGACTGTTCGCTGCAGCGCCGCTACCAGAAGCTGGTGGAGGAGGCGCCCGCGCCGTTCTTGACTGACCCGCAGCGCAAGGAGATCCACGAGTCGGCCAAGCGGATCTGCAAGGAGGCGCACTACTACGGCGCGGGCACCGTCGAGTACCTGGTCGGCCAGGACGGGCTGATCTCGTTCCTGGAGGTCAACACCCGACTGCAGGTCGAGCACCCGGTCACCGAGGAGACCGCCGGCATCGACCTGGTGTTGCAGCAGTTCCGGATTGCCAATGGCGAGAAGCTGGACATCACCGAGGATCCGGAGCCGCGCGGGCACGCGATCGAGTTCCGCATCAACGGCGAGGACGCCGGCCGCGGCTTCCTGCCCGCCCCCGGCCCGGTGAGCAAGTTCGAGGCGCCCAGCGGCCCCGGCGTACGGATGGACGCCGGCGTGCAGACCGGCTCGGTGATCGGCAGGCAGTTCGACTCGATGCTGGCCAAGCTGATCGTGCACGGCGCGACCCGTGAAGAGGCGCTGGCGCGGTCCCGCCGCGCGCTCGACGAATTCCACGTCGAGGGCCTGGCCACCGTCATCCCGTTCCACCGCGCGATCGTGTCCGACCCTGCGTTCATCGGGGACAGCGAAGGCTTCACCGTGCACACCCGCTGGATCGAAACCGAGTGGAACAACACCATCGAGCCGTTCACCGGCGGTGACCCCATCGAGGAAGAGGACACCATCCCGCGGCAGACCGTCGTCGTCGAGGTCGGCGGCCGCCGGCTCGAGGTGTCGCTGCCCGGCGACCTCGCGATCGGCAACGGCGGTGCACCCGCGGGGGGCGGCGTCATTCGGAAGAAGCCCAAGCCGCGCAAGCGGGGGGCGCACGCAGGAGCTGCCGCGTCCGGCGACGCGGTGACCGCCCCGATGCAGGGCACCGTGGTCAAGGTCGCCGTCGAAGAGGGTCAGCAGGTGGCCGCGGGCGATCTCGTCGTCGTCCTCGAGGCGATGAAGATGGAGAACCCCGTCACCGCCCACAAGGACGGCACCATCACCGGGCTGGCCGTTGAGGCCGGCGCCGCCATCACCCAGGGCACGGTGCTGGCCGAAATCAAGTAGTCCATAGCTGCCGAACGTTCCTTACCGCTCGAAGTTTCGGGAAAATCTCGCGCGGTAAGGAACGTTCGCCGCGAGATGAAGTAGTCAGTCGGGCGTCACCAGGCTGCGTTCGGCCAACAGCGTGCCGAAGTACCCGGCCTGCTGGTCGACGACGACCGTCTTGTCGTCGCCGCGCCGGGCCAACACGTCGCGAGCCATCCGTTCGAACGAGATCTTTTCCGGCCCACCGATATTCACGATGCCGCCGAGCGGCTCGGCGACGGCCGCACGCGCAACGTCCCTTGCGACGTCATCGGCGGCGATCGGTTGAATCAGCGCGGCGGGAACCCGCACCTCGTCGCCGACGAGCATCGAGTCGGTGATGGCGTCGGTGAACTCGGCGAACTGCGTTGCCCGCACGATCGTGTACGGCAAACCGGATTCGATGATGATCTTCTCCTGCATCACCTTGGCGCGCATGTAGCCGCTGTCGGGTAGCCCGTCGACGCCGACGATCGACAGCGCGACGTAGTGATCGACGCCGGCCCGCTTGGCAGCATCCACCAGGTTGGTGGTCGACTTCGCGAAGAACTCCATCACCGGATCGTCCTCGAACGACGGCGAGTTGACGACGTCGACGAGTGCGTCGGCGCCGCTCAGCGCTTCAGCCAGACCCTCGCCGGTCAACACATCGACTCCCGACGCGCGCGACGCCGCGACGACATCGTGCCCCTCGGCGGCCAGGAGATCGACCACCTTCGTCCCAATGAGACCGCTCGCGCCAATGACTGTGATCTTCATGCCTACCATCACACGCGTGGAGCCCGTCGAAATCAATGCCGGTGCTTGGTATTTGCGCGCGCTGCGTGCCGATGACCGCATCGACGACCGGCCGGCGCTAGCAGAAATGGGCGAGGCCGATGCCGGCTACATCCAGAAGCGAGCTGCCCAGTGGGAAGCGGATACTACTTACTCATGGGCGGTGTGTGAGCCGACGACCGGCGCGCTGCTCGCCGAGGTGACGCTGTACCCGGCCACCGGGTTGATCGGCCTGCGCGCACGACCCGGCCACGCCGAGGCCGCACAGGCCGCCGGGGACGCTGTCCGACGGTTCGCCGACAGTCTTTAGGCGGCTATCGCGTGTCGATGTCCGCGCCGGACGCAAGGTCGGTGCAGTCGACCGCGACCACGTCCGTGCGACCGGCCAGAAATGGCCGCGCGCCCTCGTCGCCCCGAAGCCCCTCGAGCAGATCCGGCCAGTGCCGCCGCGCGATGACGACGGGATGCCCAGGGCGGTCACTGTAGCGGGCGCGGGCAAGCCCCGACGTCGACGAGCGCGCCGCATCGAGCACTCGTCGCACCGCGTCGGCGCCGACGTCGGGCGTATCCACCGTATGCAGCACGACGTAGGCGGCATCGACGGCCGTCACACCCGCCCGCACCGACGCGCTGAGGCCCCGCTCCCAGTCCTCTGCCACCACCGCCCGCGCCGGCGCAGGCACGTCGACCACCGCGGCGCCCAACACGACGACAACGTCTTCGCATCCCCCGTCGGCCAGCGCCGTCACGCAGGCACCCAGCCACCGGCCCTCGTCGGCAAGCACCTTTGGCATGCCGTAGCGCGCCCCCGCCCCCGCGGCCAGCAGCACACCGGCAGCGGTGGCGCTCTTCGACATGCGACCAGTGTGAACCTGCTCGATCCTGGATCGATGCGCAGCCTGGAGGTGCAGCAGCTGCTCGATGTGTGCGAGTCGGCGTTATGGGCGCGGCAGGTCGCGGCCGGCGGCCCGTACTCCGACGTCGACGCGCTGCTCGAGCAGGCCGATCGGGTGCTCGCGTCGTTGCCCGACGCCGAGATCGATGCCGCATTGGCCGGCCATCCACGCATCGGCGGGCCGGTCGACAGCGTGCTGGATCCCACACATGATCGCGTGATGGCGACGTCGCTGGTGGCCCAGTGGCGCTTCAGCACCGCCGAGCTCGACTGGGACGCGGTGTACACAGGCGTCAAGGAGGAGCTCGTGAAGCAGTTCGCTGTGGTCCATTCGCTGGCTCTGCAGCAAACCCTGTACGAAATGGGCAAGGCCGTGCTGGAGCGGTACCCAGCGATCGCAGAGGTGCGGCTGTCATCGCCCAACAAGCACCATTTCCGCTACGACCTGTCGCGATTTGGGTTGGAGAACAACAACGAAGTGTTCCACGCAGACGACCGTCCGTACGGTTTGATACAGGCGACGGTGACCCGCGACGACGCCCCGGAGCCCGGGCCCGCCTGGGACGGCCAATTCGGATGGTTGGCCTGAGCTGTGGCCATGAAAAACCTCATAGAACGATTGCCGTGCGACCGCCGTTCGTCCTAAAATCCAGAACAGGTTGAGTTCACAGCCAGCTGGAAACGTCAAGCGACGTGCAGGGTGGGACCCCGCCCTGCGAGGCTTTGAGGACGCAGGGCCTGAATATTGACGTGAACCACAGTAAGAATCACGTATTCCGACTGATGGAGTCACAATGTCTACCCCCCATGTTCGTCCGGCTTCGCCGGACTCCCTCATCGAACCCACCGACTGCCACACGGCGCATTTCGCCACCCGGTGGCCGCAACCGTCGATGGCGGTGATCACAGCTCACGGCGAACTCGACGCGGCAAACGCGCAGGAGTTCGTCGACTACTCGCTGCGTCACGCGCCGCACATTGATCGCCTGGTCCTGGATCTGACCGGCGTGGACTTCTTCGGTACCGCGGGCTTCTCTGCCCTGCACACCCTGAATGTCCGCTGCGCCGCGGAGAAGATCGAATGGGCCCTAGCGCCCAGCACGGCCGTCACCCGGCTGCTGCGGATCTGCGATCCGGATTCGACGTTGCCGATCTACGACAGCATCGACACCGCGCTTTCTGCCGTGCAGGGTGAACCACGCCGGCTACTGCAGCTGGTCTCGAAGTCGCGCTAGGGATTTCGCCAACAAACGGGACACGTG
>JBKOYU010000813.1:0-2329 GCA_046725575.1 Actinomycetota bacterium
CCGTCAGCCACGCATTTCTCGAAACCGCAATCGTCGAGTTGGCGCTCATGCATGCTGCCCGGTGCGACGGGGACCGCACCCGGGCTTTCTGGCAACAGACGGTGCGACTGCGGGATCTACTCAAGTTCGACTTCTACTTCGCCGACTCGGCGGCCTTTCACGATCACATCCGCGATGAGATGGCGTGGCACGGAGACTGGGCGGCCAACGTGGCGCGGGTGAGAACAGTATCCGTGCCCTCCTACAGGATAAGCGTCCGATCATGGCACCGACGGTCCTGCGGTCCTCTTTCGAGGCATACATGATCGTGGCAGACGTGCTGAGTCGATCGGAGGACGAACCCGATGAGAATGAGCTGATTGCACGGGCATTGGGAGTAGGCCGACAGTATTTTGCTCAGGGATGGCTGCGCAGCAACGAGTCGGTGTCGGCGCTACTGTTCGCCACAGCGGGTCGCGTCGCCGCCGACCAGGGCTTGTTGCAGCCCGGCAGCGACAAGAAGAGCCGACGCGAAGCGTTCGGTGCCGAATTGCGCGCCGTGCTGGCCGATCTCGATGTGCTCGAACAATTCTCGCCCACCCAGCGGGTCTCCGCTGCACGATCACCGGGTCAGCTCCGCTAGCGCGGCGAAGCTGTCGTTGGCCACGATTTGTTCAGCGGCACGACTGGCCATCGCGCCGAACATGGCGTCGCCGCGTTCGGTCGTTTCCACGCCCAGGGAGACCGGGATGGTCAGCACGAGGCCGTACAGGGCGTGCGCCTGGTACTCGCGCCAGCACTGTTCCGCGGTGTAGTCCTCGACTCCGTACGACAGCAGGCGCCGGTGGTACTCGGTGACCAGGTCGCGTTCGTGGATGGCCCGGTCGTCCTCGGTCAAGGAGTTGCCAAGGAAGTAGGACACGTCGATGATCCCAGGCGCGGCGGCGGTGCTTTGCCAGTCGACCACGGCGATCGGCGTCCGGCCGTCCTGCGCATCGAAGAGCAGGTTGTCCAGACGAAAGTCGCCGTGCCATAGCGTCCGGTGCTCACGAAGAGTCGACAGCCACGATGTCACTTTGCTCCCAAGCTGGTGAACGGCCGCAACGTGGTCAGGCTTCAAGTAAGCGCCGAATCGCTCCAGCCACGGGTCCGTGATCTGCGGAACCGCCCCGCCGAGGGCGGACCAGACGTGTTCGACAGGAAGCCAGCTCTGCTCGGCGAGTTTCGGGTGGTTCCACGAGGCCCCGTGCAGCGCAGCGGCCTGGGCCAGGGCGAGGTCGGCCTGGTCGGGACTGCAGCCGGCCAACTGGTCCACACTCTTGGCGGGCCCCATGTCTTCCAGCAGAAGCACGAACCCGCACAGGTCGTCGGCGATATCCGCGAAATAAAATGTCGGACAACGGGCTTCGGTGAGACCGCTCAGGTGCCGGTAGAACAGCACTTCGCGCTGATACGCGCCCGTGGCGATCGCCATCTGCCTGCTCGTCTCGTCGGTGCTGGACACCTTGGCGATGACGGTGTCGGGCGCACCGTCGGGCTGATGAGCGTAGTCCAGCCGTAGGCGGTAGCTGTCGGCCATCTGTCCCGTGCCCACCGGTACGACATGGACGCGTTCGATCTCGACCCCCTGCCAGCCGCGCGTCGCTGCCAGCATGCCGTTCAGGACGTCGGGGGTGAACTCGGCGATGGTGTAGTCGGAAACCGTCATCAGGATCGGCCTTTCGTTCAGCGGATCGCTCGGTAGGCGGGCAGGATCGGGGCCAGTTCGCTCGGCGAGGCGCCGTGCAGGATCACACCGTCGGCGCCGAGGGATAACTGAGTCTTCACGGTGGCGGCGCACTGCTGCGGCGTGCCGGTTGCCGCGGGCGCCAGCCACTCGTCGGGCAGCAACGTGGCGATGTGTTCGAGCTGGTCGATCGTCGTCGACGGGCTGTCGATAACCCTTAGTGCACCGCCGGGCGGGTGGAAACTGGCTACCACCGCGTCGTCGCGGAACCGCTTGAGCACCAATGGATCCCAGTTGTTGGTTGATACCAGAAGGTCTCCGTATCCCTGCAGGTACGTGGCGAGCCGGCCCACGGTCTTGCGCAGACGTAGTTCCTCGGGTAGGTGATCGCCGATGGTCGCCAGACACGACCACACCTGCACGTGTTGGGGATCTCGACCGGCTGCCTCGGCTGCGTCCTTGACGGTGCGCACACAGCGCGCGAGCGTCTCGTCGGTGAAGAACGTGTGCAGAATGACCTTGTCGAACGCACGGCCGCCCAGCGCAAGGGAGTTCGCGCCGAACGCGACGATGCCGAGTTTGACGTCCTCGTCGAAGTCCGGGTCCAAGCGCAGCGCGGGGTAG
>JBKOYU010001024.1:0-6085 GCA_046725575.1 Actinomycetota bacterium
TCGAACGCGTAATGCATGAACAGGTTGGCCAGCACCGGCGAGACCGCGGACCCTTGCGGGGTGCCCCGGTCACGCTGTCGCAAGGTCCCGTCCGGCAGCGCCAGCGGCGCGGACAGCCACCGCTTGACATACAGCACCACCCACGGAACATCGGCGTGGGCCTCCACCGCCTTGACCATGAGCGAGTGATCGACACTGTCGAAGAACTTCTGAATATCCAGATCGATGACCCAGTCGTTCTTCCAGCACCGCTCCCGACATGCCGCCACCGCGTCTAGAGCCGACCGATACGGCCGGTACCCGTAGGAATCTGGATGAAAGATCGGTTCGACCTTCGCCTCCAGCCTGCGAGCCACCACCGTCTGGGCGACCCTGTCCGCAATCGTCGGCACGCCAAGGACTCTCGTCCCACCGCCGTGCGGCTTCGGTATCTCCACCGCCAGCACCGGAGGCGGAAAGTAACTGCCCGAGGACATCCGATTCCAGACCTTGTACAGATTGTTCTTCAGATCCTTGTCGAACTCCTCCAGCGTCACCCCGTCCACACCCGGTGCACCCTGGTTGGCCTTGACCTGCCGATAGGCCTCCCACACTTCCCACTTCGAAATATCAAACGACTTACCTGACGGCTTCAGCTTGTCCACCCAACTCCTCCCGGACCACACGCTGCCGGTTGATCGACCGAACACACCACAGATGACCCGGCCCCTTGGCTCCACCCCCACCGCGCCCAGCACGGGTTTCATAGCTACTACGAGCCGGTCCGCCAGCACGCCCCGCGACGGTACTCACTGCCTTCACGGTTGCAGCCGCTCGGCAACTCCCTCTCGCCATCCTCGACAGCAGTGTCGAGGCGTGCCTTCCCACGTTCCGTGCAAGAGCAGCAGACCGGGCTCACGTCGCCTACATGCCGGACACCGCCTGGCCAGAAAAGCGGACACCCGCCAGGCTCATCCCGGGCTGACCTACTACACCCCGGTTCTGATGTCACCTTATTGAGTAACGACACGTCCACAGCGATCCCCGAAACGAGGACTGCGCACCGTCTTCCCGATCCCCACCTGACGCATCTTGTGCGCCTTTTCCACATCGCTCACCACGACGGTCTTCAGCCAACGCAGCATGTGGTGGTTTGCCGCCACCCTCCGCAAGGGCGGCGGCGAAGGGCCAACAACCTTCATCTCCTGCACAGCACCATGCTCGAAAGTCCTTACCTACAAACAGAACTCCCTTCCACGTTCGTGGCACACGTAGATTCTCAAGCCCGGTGTCATATCGCGATGCGTTGGCTTGCCGTTAATGGCCTTGTCTCACGTCATGTCATCCGCGTTCCGTCTCAAATTTGTGTCATTTCTTACAGACGCCGCTTCCATCGGTGGCTGACATATCCAGTCACTGCAGCACACGGGGTACCTCGCTCAGACGGTTCCATCACGTGACGGCGGTTCTATTTCGGTGGGAGATTAGATCATCCGGCCGGACAATCCATCCGCGATTCCTTTTATGACCCGCGGGTGCTGGTGCCGGTGAGCTTGTCGGAGTAGACCCGGGCAGGGTCTACTCCGGCGGCGGTGAGCGCGTCGGTCTGGGCGTCGAGTGATTGGTAGCCCGTGCTGACTCGGGCATACCCGAGCACCTGGCCGACCGAGGTCGAGGTGGTCGAGGTCATCGGCCCACAGCCCGCACTTCGGCGAGGCTGAGTACCCCGAAGTTGCGCAACGCCAGGAGTTCGTCGTCACTGGCCGCCTGCACGTCGCCGAGGCAGCGGTAGCCCCCGCGGACCAGCGCGCGGGGGGTGAACTGCCCGAAGTCGGCTGGGATCGGGGGCAACTCTTGACCTTCACTCATGCATCTGTCCCATCTCGAAACTCTGTCAGTCATCGATATTGATACGCGACAACTTTCGAGACTGGCGAACAGCGTCAACCCCACTGCCAGACCCGGGAGCGCGGGCCTCAGCTGGCTTGTCAACCCCAAGGTGCAGTTACTAGGAACTCGCACCTCTTGAACACGCACCGTTACCAGTTGGCGCGAGTTGCATTGCTGCACATGGCTGTTCGCGTGTTATCCCTTTGACGAGGCGACGGCGAAGAGACGCCAGTCGCCGGGCACGCCCTTGAGCTCATGAGTGCCGCGATCCTCGAACTCGACGAGGCCTGATCCGATCACGAGGTCGCGCAGCGTGCTCGATACGAGCACGTCGTTCGGCCCTGCCAGTGCGCTCACCCGCGCACTGAGCTCGCTGTGGCCCGTCGAACATCGCGAGGAAGCCGTCTCCTGATGTGTTCACCTCGCGGCCCCGGCCGCGACTGAGTTGTGTTGCTTCGGGCGCGGTGATCGACCGGTCCGCGGTTAGCAGGTGTCGCCGGTGGTGCCGCCGTAGGTGGTGATCTTGTATTCGGTGGCGGCGAGGGAGAGGGTGAGTTCGCGGATCTGGCGGCGGATGGTGTCGCGATGCTCGAGCAGCATGTCGAGTCGTTCGGGTACGGTCTGCTCGCCGCTGTCGACGAGCGCGATGTAGTGCTGCAGATCGCGGATGGCCATGCCGGACAACCGCATCCGGGTGAGGAAGACGAGTCGGCGCACCGCCTCGGGCTGGTAGCTGCGGTGGCCGCTGCTGTCGCGGTCGACCTCGACCAGGCCAGCACGTTCGTAGTAACGCAGGGTGTGCGCGGAGACGTCCAGCAGGTCGGCGACGTCGGCGATGGTCATCGGCGCGCGGACTTCACTGGTGTCGGCGAGACGATGGATGACCTCGATTGACATCGGGCCGTCGATCTCGCCGAGTGAGGCGAGCGCCCTGCTCATCAGGTCGTCGGTGGACATACCCGATCCTAGATCGGACGCACTGAGGCGGCGACGTCGGTGAAGTCGGCGCTGAGGGCGAGCTCAGCCCACTGGCTGACCCCGTCCAGACCGCGTTGGTAGGTGGCCGTAAGCCGCTCGACGGCCTCGGCGCCGAGCGGCAGCCGCAGCGGCACTTCATCGGAATGGGCCAAGGAGACGATGATCTGCGCAGCCTTTACGGGGTCGCCTTCCTGGTTTCCGTCCGCACCGGCCATGTCGGTTCGCACATCGGTCAATATCTCCCGGTAGGTGGGCAAGATGGCGGTGAAGTCGAGCACGTCGGCGGCGTTGAACGCGGTGCGGAACCGGCTGGGCTCGACCAGCATCACGCGGATCCCGAACGGCGCGACCTCGCCGGCCAAGGCCTCTGACCATCCCTCCAAAGCGAACTTCGACGCCGAGTAAGTCGAGACGCCAGGGAAGGACATCCGGCCGCCCTGGCTGCTCATTTGTACGATCGTCCCGCCGCCTTGGGCACGCATGATCGGTAATGCTGCACGGACGAGGGCGGCGGGACCGAATAGGTGTAGGTCCATCAGGTCGCGCAGTTGCGCGTCGGTGACTTCCTCGGCGGCGCCGACGATGGCGCGCCCCGCGTTGTTCACCAGGACGTCGAGCCGGCCGTAACGGTCGACCGCGGCCTGGACGAGGCTGGCGGCTTTGGTGGTGTCTCGGGCATCGAACTCGACGCTTGTGACGCGGTCACCGAAGGTGGTGATCAGGTCGGCCACGGCGTCAGGATTTCGGACTGCAGCCACGACCTGATCGCCCGCGACAAGGGCAGCCTCGGCCAGTGCACGCCCGAGTCCCTTCGAGGCTCCGGTGATGATCCAGGTCTGTGATGCCGTGTGTGTTGTCATGGCCGTGACGTTAGGAGTTCGAGCGCGCTCGAACGCAAACTCGACCCCAGCAGTGGACCGCGAAGTAGCTCCGCTCAGAGCGAGCGGCCGCGGCTGCTATGAGTAGCCAGCCTTGCCGTTAGGCGGTGGCAGCGAGGGTCTGTGGGAAAGCCTTGCGCTCCTCGAACGATTGCCGGTGTTGCAGGCAGTGGTAGAGCTGACCGATGAGCCTGTTGAACAAGTGCCGCTGCGCGGCGGCGTGACGGTCTCCGTGTTCCCGTCGCCGGCGGTAGTGCTCGCGCGCGGGCTCGCAATGGGTGGCGGCGCCGAAGGCCCAGATCCATCCGGCGGCGGCCAACCGATCGTTCTTGATCCGGCGGTGGGTGACGGAGATGGAGTGGCCCGAGGCTCGGGTGACTGGCGCGGATCCGGCGTAGGCCTTCAGCGCCCTGCGTGTTCTTCCGCCGCGCGCCGCCAACGCCGCTGCCTCCAGCCTCTACCTGTTCAGCGAGATTGCGCAGCGTCGAGGTGGACGGGGCATCGATGAGGACGTCGTCGCCGGAAATGTAATAGAACGACTCCTCGCCGACGAAGTCGCCGACGAGGAGCAGTGGGACTGCAGTTCCGTAGTCATCGACATCAAGGCGTTGATAGAGAACTGAAAATCAATTCCCCGGCCGATGTCGTTGAGCACCACCCCCTTCGACTGCCAGGAATGCCGTGCCAGCAGCGATTCCAAGATCGGATCTGGTGTGTAGTAATCCTGCACCTGTGACGAACCGGCCCGCACCACCACCGCGATCTGGTCGACACCCGCAGCCCGGCACTCGCCGACGATCAATTCGATCGCCGGCCGTGAACCGATGGGAAGCATCGCCTTGTCGATCGTCTTGGTGATGGGGAACATCCGCGTACCCAGCCCCGCGGCCGCGATCACGGCCTTGTGAACCTTCATGACCAGAACCCTAGGCAAAGAATGCCGGCGACCGCGGTTTCGCATGCGCTGGAGATCGTGCGGCCTTAGCGTGGTGCCGTGCACTGGGAGTTTGAGGCCGAGGTGTTCCAGTGGCGTGGCCCTGCACTGTACTTCTTCGTCGCCACACCCATCCATGTCGATGACTTCCCGCACGCTCACCTCGGCGAGCTGACCTACGGCTGGGGTGGCATCCCCGCGCAGGTGCGTATCGGTCAAAGGTCTGCCGGTGCAACAGGCAGTGGTGGAGCTGGCCGAGGAGTCTGTTGAACGGGTGTCGGGTGGGCGGCAGCGTGGCGGTCACCGTGCACGGGCCGCCGCTGGACACGCACTGCACCGTGCTTGAAGGGCCAGCGTGCATCCGGCTCTCAAGGAGCACCTGCTCGCTTTATCTCTGGAAATCCAACCTTCCGTTCGTCCAGCGTCCGTCGATTCTTCGGTTGTCAACGATCAAGCCAACCCACGGACGCGTGATCGTCGGGTCGCTCAGATTGATGTAACGACCTACCAATTTGTCAGGACCCGCGCGCCGAGCGTCGATCAGTGCCTGGCGATTACCGTTGTCCCAGTCGAACAGCATGTAAACGCGCTCGCCCACCACCTGCACTTCGGCCTTTCCTTCCTTCCAGGTTTCCTTGGCATCGCCCGCAATTGATGGGTCCGCGCCGCCGTTCCACCGGCTGGACCAATCTCCCTCAATCGAATCTTGTTGTTGCTGACTGCCAGAAGAGCTGTGCCAGGGTCGGGCATTTGGATCGTCGGGACTTCCGATCAGATGGACTTCTGCAGCAAAGGCATCCACGTCCGGACCGTTCGGATCAGGGGCATCCTCGACTCCGAATGGATTCCTTGGGTCTGGAGAATCTGGTTTCGACATCGACCTCTTTCGGTGAAAGTAGGACCGGAGGGCACGTCGTTCACGTGCGCGTCGATCCCGACATTGGTGTTCGCACTCAGTAGACGTTCCGCGAACCCAGAACGTGAGATGCGGGGCGCGCTGCCGAAGGGCGCAAGGAAGGAGATCCATCGCTGAGACGCTCCCAGCGAACCTGTGGAAGCGATCGAGTACCACAGGAACGCAGCGATGAAACTACAAGCCATTGAATATGATTGCGACGACATGACATTGACCAACTACCTCGCGCAGGACCATTCCGGCAGTGAGCAATCTTCACGAAATACCTTCCGGCTTTCTGTAGAAACAGGCCGCCCGATCGGACGGCGATCGCTGCATTCCGTTTGCAGATGCGGGCACAGCAGAGGTGACACAGCTTTGAGAATTTCGGCCACTTGGTGACATCTAGGTGACATCAGAATTGAGACGGTGACACGGATTTTGAGAACCTACAGTCTAGTGTAGGTTCCTAAATCGCGTGTCATCTCCCAGTCCCCTGACCTGCAGCGGTGCAGGTTGTCTCACGCGATG
>JBKOYU010000663.1:0-7716 GCA_046725575.1 Actinomycetota bacterium
GTGTTGCCCAACGACGGTAAGGCCGTGGGCGAGATAGAGATTCGCGGGCCGTGGATCACCGGGTCCTACTATCAGAACGCCGATCCGTCGAAGTTTGAAGACGGGTGGCTACGAACCGGCGACGTCGGCAGGATCGATCCGCAGGGCTTCATCACGCTGACCGATCGCGCCAAGGATGTCATCAAGTCCGGCGGTGAATGGATTTCGTCGGTCGAGTTGGAACTGTTGATCATGGACCATCCCGCGGTGCTGGAGGCCGCCGTGGTGGCGGTGCCCGACGACCGGTGGCAGGAGCGGCCGTTGGCGGCGGTGGTCGTCAAGGGCGATGCCGCGGTCACCGCCCCCGAACTACGAAAGCATCTGTGCGACAAGGTCGCCCGATTCTGGCTGCCGGAGCGCTGGACGTTCATCGACGAAGTGCCGAAGACGAGTGTCGGCAAGTTCGACAAGAAGGTCATCCGGTCCCGGTACGCCGATGGCGCCTACGACGTCGTCGAGTGCCGGGACTGACGCGCCGCGGCGATTCAGCGGCCTGCGGTCATCGCCCAACGAATGCCGCCGACCACGACGCGGCCGGCCATGCGGATAACGGTGGCTTCCACCGGAGGGAAATACGGCAGCAGCAACGGCACTCGCGCCCACGCGGGCAGCATCGACACCGACGTTGCGGCGAGCAGCCCGTACGGAGCCCTGGCAGCGATCGGCAGCGGCGGCGTCAACAGCAGGAAGCGGGCGGCCTCGCGCGCCGCGGGAGTGCCTGACAACTCAGGCCGGAATGCCTCGATCCGTTCGCGCAGTTGCTTCTCGGTCAGCGGTGGGTCGGGTACGCCGAGTACCATTGCGACACGGGCGGTATCGGCCACGTACCCGTCGCGGCCGCTCCGGTCGAGGGGGGCAGCGCCGTAAAGCTGGTGGGCAAGAAGGAAACTGTCGACTTCGGCGATGTGCACCCATTCCAGTAGGTGCGGGTCCGAGGCGCGATAGGGTCTGCCGTCCGGGGCGATCCCATGGACACGCTGATGGATTCCGCGCACCCGATCGACTGCGCGCTGCGCGTCGACGGCGGGGCCGAACGTCGTCACGGCCAGGAACGTACTGGTGCGCTGCAGCCGGCCCCACGGATCGCCGCGGTAATCGGAGTGCTCGGCGACGCCTGCCATCGCCAGCGGGTGAAGCGATTGGAGCAGCAGTGCGCGCAGGCCGCCGACGAACATGGAGGCATCGGCGTGCACCCGCCGGATCGGACGGTCTTCGCCGAACCAGCGCGGACCCGGCGTCTCGTGGATGCGCGCCCGGTTGGCCGGCCCATTCGGGCCGGCAACCATGCCAAACAGGCTGCGCCCCAGGGTCTGGCGCACGGCGCCGAGGTCGGGCAACACCGTCATGCCTGTAGACGGTACGCGAATTGATCGGCTGTTTCGCCGTCCAACGAGGCGTTAATTACTAGTGTCGATGGAACGCGGACACAAATGAACGGCAGGTAGCAACGATGCGTCAGCGCGTTCTGAACACGGTGGCAGCAATGGTGGTGGCGATGCCGGCGGTGCTGGCTGTCGGGGTTGGAACGGCGGGCGCCGAGGGGGCAACTATCCTGGCGTTCACTCAGATGTTCAGGCGGTGCGATTTCAGCGCCAACACACACGTCGGGCCGGCGGGATACGCGCGCCCGACCGCGGTGGTGCGCCACACCGGCTCCGAAGTGAGCGCCGATGTACAGATCGCGACGGCCATCCCGAATACGCCCTACCACGTGGGGTTGGTCCAGATGCCTCGCTCATCGGCCTCGGGTTGCAACCCAGGCGATGCAGGCGTGATCGGCGCTGTGCTCTTCACAGATCCCGCGGGCGTGGGCAGTGTGAGCCTTCGCGGCCCCGTTGCGCCGGGTGCCACCGGCGCGTGGATGTACATCAGTCGACCGGGCGAATTCTCGCAGACACCGGACGAGTTCTACACCTCCGATTTCATAATGCCGCTCTAGGGCTCGTTAGTTTCCTGGGCCGCGGTAGTCGATCATCGGCTCGTGCTTGATCACCGCACCGCCGACGGTGACAACTAGCTCAGCGGGTGAGATCGAGTAGGTGACGCTCGCGTTCTGCGCAATGAACTCGTGCGTCGGCGCCGGCCCGAAAAGAACCGGCGTGGCGGCGGCTGCTTTCGATGTCGGCCGCGGGTGCGGGAAGGTCGGTCAGATACCCCGAGCTGGTGACCAAGGTCGCTCCCGTCATGCAACTTTCGTGCACTGGTTGTGCGGAACATTCTGCACGACACGATCCGCGCGACAAGCGACGGCTGTGCTGCGCCGACCGGGCTCGAATCTTGTTGATTCACTGGATAATTTGCTAGCTACGCGTTGACGCTCACGTAAGTGAGACTACCGTGGTGTTGCTAGTGCAAGCGCTGTCGAAGAGCGCGGCGTAGCCAATCACGTTACGCGGGAACGACTATCGTCAGATCGTTGCCCGACGCTCTACCCGCATGCCGGCCCGCCGAGCGACTGCTGCCACCTGCGCGGCGTCGTCGGGCTCGGATCTTGTTGTGGCAAGGGCGCGGGCCAGACGACCCTTGTGCGCCTTGTTGAAATGGCTCACCACGGTGCGGCGGCCGTCGCCGTGCTCACGTCACGGCGAGACTGCGCGTTGAAATCCCAGGTCGAGCATGACGTTCGCCGGTACCGCTGGTACCGCGGAATGGCTGGCACCTCTGACGAAGTCCTGGGAGTGACCGTGCAACAACGCATTGCCCGCAGCCATGACCAATAACGTTCTGGTGCAACTGAATTTGAAAGTGAATCTGAAACGTCCTGGGGCGGAACGCATTCGACTGCATATGAGTCATCCGT
Source organism: Actinomycetota bacterium (assembly GCA_046725575.1). Classification (GTDB taxonomy): domain Bacteria; phylum Actinomycetota; class Actinomycetes; order Mycobacteriales; family Mycobacteriaceae; genus Mycobacterium. The sequence goes on from JBKOYU010000663.1 coordinate 2,840, forward strand.
AGGCGAGAAGCAGCGGTACCCGCTGCTCGGCATCGGTCAGCGAACCATGTTGGCCAATCAACGCCGACAGCAGAGGTTCGGCGGTGCGCCGCATCATGCCCGCGGTGCCGCGCGCCGCCGCGACAACATCGCCAATCCGGAACCGCGCGTCGTCGCCGACCCGGTCGCCGAACCATCCCGCCGCGATCGCTTCGTCACGAGACACCACCCACGCCCGCTGCGCCAATGTCTCCCGCCACGTTGCGAGCACCGAATCGGCGGCACCGTGGGCGACGTAGATGTGTCGGGCGCGTGGCTCACCACCGATGGCCTTGACGCCGTCCATCAAGGGCTCGCAATCGTCGATGTCGACGACCTCTGACGCGTCGACCGTGACCATGCCGTGGTCGGCCACGACGGCGAGCAGCCCGCCGGGCGGCAGCCCCTCCACAATCGACTCCACCAGGCGGTCCACCTGACGCAGCTGCATCCCCCACGCCGTCGAGCCCGGTCCGTAAACGTGCCCGAGCAGATCGAGCTCGGAGTGATAGCCATAGCAGAACCCGCCGTCGGCAATGGCGGACTGCACGCACGCGGCCAGGTCGCCGAGCGCATGCACACCGATGTAGCGACCGCCACGCAGTACGGCGCGGGTCAGCCCGGATCCGGTGAACTGTGCGCCGGCGATGACGCTGACCGCGATTCCGGACGCCGCGGCGCGCTCGAACGTCGTCGGCATGGGTTGCACCTGCTCCGGCGGAAACTTGTCACGCAGGTCACGACCCGACGGGTGCGGTCGCCACCCCAAGGCGTTGACGACGTCGGCACCTGGCAGCCGAAAGGACAGGCCTACCATTCCGTGCTCGCCGGAGCGGCAGCCGGTGCCCACCGCGGCCAGTCCGGCCACCGTCGTGGAGGGGAATCCGACCTGCAGCGTGCGACCCCGCAGCGCGGCCAATACGGGGGCGTCAGCGGCATAGGTGTCGAGCAATTCGGCACCGAGCCCATCCACGAGCAGCACACAGGCGCCGGCGATCCCGCCGGGCAGAGGAATCGGCGCGTCGAACCCGGCGACGCCCATTGCGGAGAGCACCGAGGGCACCACGTCGGCCAAGTGCGGGAGATCTGGATCGGGCTGCGGCAGCTCCACTCTTCGAGCGTGTCACACCACAGCCGAGCGGCGGCTTTACTCGATCTTGACCGTGTATTGAATCGCCCGAATAACGATGGCGACGTGAGTACGCTTCCAACGGTGGAGCTGGGGGTATTGGGTCCTCTCCAGGTCCGGTTGGACCGAACTCCCTGACACCCGGCGGGGACTGTCCGAAAAGACACGCTGGATCGAGGGTCACGCCGCGCTTCTGGAAGATCGGGCGGATGCGCTGCTCGCAACGGGGCGCGCCGCCGAAATCATCGGCGAGCTCGAGGCCGCGGTGGCCGAAGCGCCGCTGCGCGAGAGGCGTTGGGGCCAGCTGATGCTCGCCTTCTACCGCGCGGGCAGGCAAGGCGAAGCCCTCGGCGCCTATAAACGGGCACGGTCTTGCTGGCCGACGAGCTCGGGGTCGACCCGAGTCCTGATCGATCTGGCCGCATACCTTCGTGCCACATGGGAACTCACGCCGCAAGCCAGCACCTACATCGAGGCTGTGCATCGGCTGAGCAACCTCGGAGCGGTCGTCAGTTGTGCCGCTTATGCGACCTCGCAAGAAGGCTTCGACGCCGAGTGGCGGGAGATCAGCATCCTCAGCGTCGACGGCGACCTGATCAACCGCGGCGAGGTGTTCGACGAAGCAGACCTCGAGGCCGCGCTCGCAAAGTTCGACGAGCTCGATCGACCGGTGCCTCCACTTGAGAACTCCGCGACCCGAACCTGGAGACGGTTGGCTGATGCATTCAACCGCCACGATGTGGACGGTTTCCTTTCTCTCACCAATGCGGGCGGCCGATTGGACGACCGGCGGAAGGGCCTTTCGCCTCCCATGAGGGAACAGAACGCGGGAGGGCCGCGCACGCGCTTTTCGAGGCACCAGAGAGCTGGCGGATGGAGGTAGAACCTGTCGCCATTAGAGGATCGCGCCTCTCGCTCATCCGCCAGACTTACCGCGACACAGATGAGGCCGACCGGCCGATCACCGTCGAGCTGTTGACAGTTATGGACGTCGGCGACGGCGACCTCGCCAACGACTTCGTGAACTTCGATACCGACGACATCGACGCCGCGTTCGAGGAACTCGACGCCCGGTACCTCGGGCGAAGCGGCCGCTCATTCGCACACATGGTCGGTTGTCGCAGCGGCCTATGCCGCGTTCAATCGACGCGAGCTACCCGCCACGACGCCGGACTGGGTGAACATCGACCACCGGCGCGCGACAACATTCGCTCCCGGCGACTTGATCCCGTACATCCGTGCCGCGTGGGACGTCGCGCCGGACGTCAACATCTACATCGAGTCCGTACATCGACTGAACAAGCTCGGTGCGGTCGTCACTTATGCGGCGAATGGGACCTCGGGAGAGGGTTTCGATGCCGAGTGGCGGGCGATCATGATTCTGACGTTCGAAGGTGACCCGATCAGCCGCTGCGAAATCTTCGACGAGGCAGACATCGACGCCGCGATTGCCCGGTTCGAGGAGCTCAGCCCACTGGCTTAAAGCGTTGACATGCAGCCCTGCGGCTGCATATAGTCGGACATGCAGCCAGTCAGCTGCATGTTAGGGATATGGCAGAGATGGACGAGGTGTTCAAGGCATTGGCGGATCCGAGCCGACGTCTGCTGCTCGACAGCCTCAACAAGCGAAACGGACAGAACCTGCAGGAGTTGTGCGCAGGCCTGTCGATGGCGCGGCAGTCGGTCAGCAAGCATCTGGCAGTGCTCGAAGCGGCCAACCTGGTCACCACGGTGTGGCGGGGGAGGGAAAAGCTGCACTACCTCAACGCTGAGCCGATCAACGCCATCGCCGACCGTTGGATCAATCAATACGATCGTGCGCGGGTACAGACGCTCGCGGATTTGAAAACAGCATTGGAGACCGAATCAATGAGCGACAGCAGAGAATTCGTCTACACCACCTACATCCGGACCACGCCGGAGAAAGTGTGGCAAGCAATTACCGACCCCGCCTTCTCCCACCGGTATATGGGCCACGCGATGGTGTCCGATTGGAAGAAGGGCTCCACGTACGCGTGGGAGGATCACGGGCTGAAGATCGCGCACCCCGAGCAGGTCATCCTCGAGTCTGACCCGTACCGCCGGCTCGCGTTCACCTTCCACACCTTCGTTCCCGAACTTGCAACGGCGGTCGAACAACTCGACGAGGAGACCGTCGCGACCTGCGCGGCCGAACGGCGGTCAAAAGTGTCGTTCGACATCGAGCCGGAGGGTGACATGGTCAAGCTGACCGTCATCCACGGCGACTTCGAGTCGGGTAGCACCGTGCTGGGGCTGATCTCGGGCGGCTGGCCCTGGAAGCTCTCGAACCTCAAGACCGCCCTCGAACAATCATGACCGCGGGTGTTGGCGTGCCCGCCGTCGTCGACCGGGCCACCTTTCAGCGCGAACTCGATGCGCTGCGGGTTCGCGAGAAGGCCCACACCCGCGAGGGAGATGCAATCGCCGCCGCCCGCCGACGGTTGCCGATGGTCGAGGTGGACGGGACAACGCCGCTCGTTGGCGCTGATGGTCCCGTCACGTTGCTCGACACATTCGAAGGCCGCACCCAGCTGATCGCGTACTACTTCATGTGGCACACCGGCCACCCGGCAGCAGAGCAGTGTGAAGGGTGCACATGGTGCACCACCCACGTCGCGGAGCTGTCCTACCTGCATTCCCGCGACATCACCTTCGCGGTGTTCTGCCAAGGCCCGTACGACGAAAGCGCCCGCTACCGCGAGTTCATGGGGTGGGAGATGCCGTGGTACTCGGCGCAGGCCTCCCTCGACACGCTGCTGGTCGGGCGCCAAAAGGGCCTGATGCACCTGGTGTGCTACCTGCGGGAGGGCGACCGCGTCTTCGAAACTTACTGGACGAACTACCGCGGCGTAGAGGCGATGGATTACAGCTTCGCACTCATGGACCTCACCGTGTACGGACGCCAAGAGGCATGGGAGGACTCGCCAACGGGCTGGCCAATACGCCGTATCGCCAACAACAGCGACCGAGTGCGCACGAACGGACGTCCGATCGCCCAGTGGTCACGGCTTGAGGCCGGACGCTCGGACGCGCTGAGCTGAGTAACGAAAGTCGAAGGGAGACAAGAAAGATGAAGACGCCACCGATCGTGTCGGCGCAAGAGTGGGAGACCGCCTACCAGAAAATGTTGGTGAAGGAAAAGGAACACATGCGCGCCAAGGACGCGCTTGCCGCCGAGCGCCGCCGGATGCCATGGACGGCCGTGGAGAAGGAGTATGTGTTCGACGGGCCGGACGGCAAGGCGACTCTGCTCGACCTCTTCAAGGGTCGCCGTCAGCTGCTCGTCTACCGCGCGTTCTTCCAACCCGACGTGCACGGCTGGCCCGAACATGCCTGCGTCGGTTGTTCTTTGATGGCAGACCACGTTCCCAACCTTGCCCACCTCAATGCGCGCGATACCACGTTCGTGTACGCCTCGCCCGCGCCGCAAGCCGACATCGAGCGGTTAAAGGCTCGGATGGGTTGGGAGCACATCCCGTGGTACACCATCACCGACGATTTCGACAAAGACTTCGGCTGCGACGAGTGGCACGGCACGAACGCGTTCATCCGCGACGGAGACGACCAGATCTTCCGTACCTATTTCATCAACAACCGGGGCGATGAGGCGTTTGTGAACACCTGGAGTCTCCTCGACATGACGGCCCTTGGGCGACAAGAGGAATGGGAAGACTCGCCGGAGGGCTACCCACAGAGCGCACCGTACGAA
>JBKOYU010000597.1:0-3089 GCA_046725575.1 Actinomycetota bacterium
GACGAGAACCCGGTCTTGTGCCGGCGCGGCGTGTGGGTGGGATGGAAGGAGACGTTCGTCCAAACCGTCACGCTTGGTTACGAACATGAAGGCTACGACCTCGTGGTTGGCTGGGCGGTGAACGGACAGATGATCGTCGACCCGGGCTACGGCGACGTCATGATGTTTCCTGAGCCTTGTCCCGGCCTGCCATCGATTCGCTACCGCTGCCCGGTGGAGGGCCATTGGCTTACCACCCAAGCACCGTCTTGCGTGTGCGAGGCCATGGTGGCCTCGACGAAGCGGACACCGATCAGCCCGTCGACGCCGGTCGGGATGGACAGATCGCGAACCGGCTCCCGGGCTCCCGCGCGGCGCGCTCGCAACATCTCGGCCAGGTCGAGATAGAAGTTGGCGAACGCCTCGAGAAATCCCTCGGGATGGCCGAGCCCGACGCGGGTGAGACGGGTGGCGTCGTCGGACAGCGTGCTCATGCCCTGCGCAAGGATCGTTGCACCGCCGTCCGCATTGCGAACGATCAGGTGCTGCGGGTCTTCGTGGCGCCATTCGAGACTTGCCTTGTCACCGAACACCCGGATCCGTAGGCCGTGTTCGTGGCCGGTGGCTGCCATGGTGGCCCACACGGTGGCCGGTGCGCCGTTGGACAGGGTGAGCCTGACGGTCGCGTTGTCGAACACCCGACGGCCCGGAACGATCGTGCTGAGCTCCGCCGAGATGCGCGTGGCTTCCAGGCCGGTGATGTAGCGAAGGAGGTGAAACGCGTGTGTGCCGACGTCGGCGACGGCGGTCGCGACACCACCCCTGTCGGGATCCATCCGCCACTGGTCGACTTCGCCCGACGCCCACCCGGACGCGTGTTCGGCGGCAACGAACCGGATTCGGCCGAGGTCTCCATTGCGAACCATGCGGGCGGCGTGGCGGACCATCGCGTAGGCCGAATAGATGTGGGGGACAGCGAGGATCGTGTTCGTTGACTCGGCAATCGCGACTAGGTCGGCCGCTGACGTCGAGTCGTTTGTCAGCGGCTTCTCGCACACGACCGCGATGCCTTTCTCGAGGAAGGCTTTCGCTATCTCGTAGTGAGTGTCGTTCGGCGTCACCACCGCGACGACGTCGAGGTCCTTCTCGCGTTCGGCCATCTGCCGGTAGTCGTCGTACATGCGCGATACGCCAATGCTGCGCGCGAACTCGACCGACGCTTGCGGGTCACGGCCGAAAACCCCTGCGGCGAGGACGTATTGGTTGTCGAGCCACATGGCGTGGCGGTGCGCGACACCGATCATCGCGCCGGCCCCGCCGCCGACCATCCCCGCGACGAGCTGCATATCTCCATTTTCCGCGAGCGACCGCATTTGTACGTCAAATGCCGGCGTGTTGCGTACAAACGCGGTCGCTCGCGGGTGCGGGACACGTCGCATTGTGGAGTTGACGGCCGCGTAACAAGTTTGCCATCGACGGTCCCTAGTGCCGAGCGCGAGCTGTTCAAGCTCGGCATTCCTGCCAAGACGATGATCATCGGCGTTGACACCCTGCGGACGAGGCGTTGCACGCCCGCGACGCGCTGCTGCCGGCGATGGACGCGGTGCGCGCCGCCGCCGACACGCTGGAAGGTGTTGTGGCCGACGATCTGTGGCCGCTGCGCACCTATCAGGAGATGCTCTACATCCTGTAGAGGAGACGTCGTCGAGTGTGGGGGTGGTCGTGCCCGTACATGCGGGCACTGGTAAACCGCAGCCCCCACACTCGGCGATCCGCCTACTTGTTCTGCGGGAAGCCCAGTTCGATGCCGCCGTGGCTGGGGTCGAGCCAGCGGCTGGTGATGGCCTTGCCGCGGCTGAAGAAGTGCACCCCTTCGGTGCCGTGGGCGTGGGCGTCGCCGAACAATGAGGCTTTCCAGCCGCCGAAGCTGTAGTAGGCCATCGGCACCGGGATGGGCACGTTGATGCCGACCATGCCGACCTCGACCTCGTTCTGGAAACGTCGGGCCGCGCCGCCGTCGTTGGTGAAGATCGCGGTGCCGTTGCCATACGGGTTGGAGTTGATGAGATCCAGGGCTTCGTCGTAGGTGTCGACGCGCACCACCGACAGCACGGGGCCGAAGATCTCGTCGGTGTAGACGCTCATCTCGGGGGTGACGTTGTCGATCAGGGTGGGGCCCAGCCAGAACCCCTCGGCGCCGCCGTCGGCTTGGACCTGGCGGCCGTCGACGACGATCTTGGCGCCGTCGGCCTCGCCGGCGTCGATGTAGGAGGCCACCTTGTCGCGGTGGGCCTTGGTGACCAGCGGACCCATATCGGCATCACCGGTGCCGTCGCCGGTCTTGATGGTGGCCGCCCGTTCGGCGATCTTGGCGACCAGGTCATCGGCGATCGGGCCGACGGCCACACAGGCACTGATGGCCATGCAGCGTTCCCCGGCCGAGCCGAAGCCGGCGTTGATCATCGCGTCGGCGGCCAGATCCAGGTCGGCGTCGGGCAGGATCACCGCGTGGTTCTTCGCCCCACCCAAGGCCTGCACCCGCTTGTCATGGGCGGTGCCGGTCTCGTAGACATAGCGGGCGATAGGCGTGGACCCGACGAAGCTGATCGCTTTGATCTTAGAGTTCGTCAGCAGTTCATCGACGGCGGTCTTATCGCCCTGCAGCACATTGAACACCCCCGGCGGCAGCCCGGCTTCCTTCCAGAGTTCGGCCAGCCACAGCGACGCCGACGGGTCCTTCTCACTGGGTTTGAGCACCACGGTGTTGCCGGCGGCGATGGCGACGGGGAAAAACCACATCGGCACCATCGCCGGGAAGTTGAACGGGCTGATGATCCCGACGACGCCGAGCGGCTGCTTGAGCGTGTAGACGTCGACATCGGTGGAGACCTGGTCGCTGAACGCGCCCTTGGTCAGGTGCGGCAGCGAGCACGCGAACTCCACCACCTCCAGGCCGCGGGCGATCTCGCCGGCGGCGTCGGAGAGCACCTTGCCGTGCTCGGCGGTGAGGATCTGGGCGAGCTCGCCCTTGCGGGCCGCGAGCAGCTCGCGGAACGCGAACATCACCTGCTGGCGCTTCGCGATCGAGCTGTTGCCCCACTCGCTGAACG
>JBKOYU010000510.1:0-8217 GCA_046725575.1 Actinomycetota bacterium
ACACGGACAGGCCGATCTAACGCCGGCTCGCGGAGATGAAGGAGTTGTAGATGTACGCCCAGGACGATCGCGGCGCCCTAGGCCCAACGATTGGATGATGACCAGCGGCTTGATCATCGCGATCTACGACTACCTCGGCGACGATGCTGTCCTCGTCGGCGCGATCGCGACGGCGATGGACAGCGCCTGGGATTTGGTTTTCGATCGACGTGTGCGCAGATCGGCGAGTGAGGCATAGTCGATGGAAGTCGTCATCAGGCAACACGAACAACAGTGCGGCGTCACCGCGGCCGACATCATCGCCGACGCGGTCGCGTCCGGCGCGACCACGCTGGGACTGGCGACGGGCTCGTCACCAATTTCTGTCTACCGAGAGCTGATTCGTCGGCACCGGAAAGAGGGACTCACCTTCGCCGAAGCACAGGCATTTCTGCTCGACGAGTATGTCGGTTTGCCGCCGAGCCACCCGCAGTCCTATGCGCATGTCATTCGCGCGGAGTTTACGAACCATATCGACATCGACTCCGGGCGCGTGCACAGCCCCAACGGCGTGGCCGACGACATCTTCGTTGCCGCGGTGGAGTATGACGATTTGATCGCCGACGCAGGCCCCGTCGATGTTCAGATACTAGGTATCGGCGTCAACGGCCACATCGGATTCAACGAGCCGGGCTCGTCATTGGGGTCACGCACCCGGGTCAAGACCCTCACCGAGCAGACGCGACGCGACAACGCCCGGTTCTTCTCCGGCATCGACGCGGTGCCCCGCCACGTCATCACCCAGGGACTCGGAACCATCTGCGATGCCCGCCATCTCGTGCTCATCGCGACGGGCAGTCACAAGGCGGAGGCCGTCGCCGCGGCTGTCGAAGGTCCGCTTACCGCAAGCTGCCCCGCGTCGGTCCTCCAACTGCATCCGCACGTCACGGTCGTGGTCGACGAAGCGGCAGCCGCTCAACTGAAAAATGCGGACTTCTATCGGTATGCGCTGAAACACAAACCGCCCCAACAGAAGTACTGAACCACGCGGGCCACAACGCCTCGCCCGGTTAGGCCGCCCCTCAGCCCGCGGCCCACTCTTTGGCGCGCTCGAGCTCGTCGAGGCCGAACAGGGCGAGCTCGCCGGGGACCATCCACGCCAGCGCATGCAGCGTATGGGCGACCCATTCCTTGTCGGATACCACGGCGATTCGCTTGAAGGCCGAATGATGATGGACGAGAGCGCCGAAGCCCAACTTCAGGTCCTCGACCAAGCCGCCGGGACCGAATCCCTCGTAATCGGACGCGATGACCTCCACGATCCTGATCTCGCCGGTCTTGAGCATCTCCTCCATGGCGGGCCTGAACTCGCGCAGGTCGTCACCAAGCAGCCGGCCCGACACGCGGATGCCGGTCACACCCTCCGGCATGTCCGGCAGTACTTCGATCATCGGATTGTCCTTCCTCGCTCGGCCGATGCCCCGTATCGATGACGGCGGCGCGCAAGCTATTCCGGCTGGTTCAGCTCGACCAAGTTGCCGAACGGATCGTGCAGGAAGGCCTGGTGTCCGGCGCCGGCAATTAGCGGGACCCGGTGCACCTCGACGCCCTGCTCCTGCAGGTCGGTGACGGCGGCATCAATGTCGTCGACTCGGATCGCGAAGTGGTTCGCACCTGGCGGCTGGGTGTCGGACTCCATCAGGTGTACCTGCTGGCCGCCGGCGTCGAGCCAGTACCCCGGGCCGAGATCCGGGCGCGGCAGCTGCGTCATGCCGAGAACGTCGCGATAGAAGGCGAGACCCTTCTGCGCGTCGGCGACGCAGATGGCGACATGGTGAACACCGGCTGGCTTCATCGCTCGATTCTGACTCGTCTTCTGCCGGTCAATCCAGGAATCCATGCAACAGGGCCGCGGATCCCGCGACGTGTGCCCGCATCGCCGCCGCGGCACCGTCAGCGTCGGCAGCCAGGATCGCCACGACGATCGCCTCATGCTGCTCGTCGGAGTGCGCAATATTGCGCGGCAGCAACGGAATCTGATCGAGGAACGCGTTGAGCCGCATCCGGTTTTCGGCCACCAGCGGGACCAGCGACGGCGAGCCTGCCGCCTCCGCGATCGCCAGGTGCAGCCGCGAGTCCAGCCGTCGGTAGTCGTCGGGCGACGCACCGCGGACATCGGCCAGCCGCGACCACAGCACCTCCCGCTCCGCGGCGGTCAGCGTGCGGCTCGCCGCCATCCGGGCCGCACCGACCTCGAGAATCTCGCGCAGCCGCAGCGCGTCGTCGATTTCCGCGCGGGTCACACCTGGCGTGTCGCCCGTTGGCCTCGGCAGCTCGTCAGCTAGAAACGTGCCGCCGTAACGACCACGACGCGAGACTAGGTACCCGGCGTCGGCCAGTGACTTGATGGCCTCCCGAACGGTGTCACGGCTGACCCCCAACCGCGACGCGAGTTCGCGTTCCGGCGGAAGGGATTCGCCCGGCCGCAATACTCCGAGCCGAATGGTCTGCAGTAGGCGTTCGACGGTGTCCTCGAACGGGTTCCCGGGACGCACCGGGCGCAGCAATGCCTCGCTGGCCAGTGGGACGTCCGGGTCTGCCGACATGTCTACAGCGGAGTGACGTAGTGGCCGCTGATGCCGCCGTCGACCAGGAAGGTGGCGCCGGTGATAAACGATGCGTCGTCGCTGGCCAGGAACGCCACCGCGGCGGCTAGCTCCTCCGGCTCGGCGAAGCGGCCCATCGGCACGTGCACCAGACGCCGTGCAGCGCGTTCCGGATCCTTGGCGAACAGCTCCTGCAACAGCGGGGTGTTCACCGGTCCTGGGCACAGCGCGTTGACGCGAATCCCGCTGCGTGCGTATTGGATCCCGAGTTCGCGCGACATCGCCAGCACGCCGCCCTTGGACGCCGTGTACGAGATCTGCGACGTCGCCGAGCCCATCACCGCGACGAACGAGGCGGTGTTGATGATCGAGCCCTTCTTGGCAGGCACCATGTGCCGCAGCGCGGCCCGGCACGACAGGTACACCGACTTGAGGTTGATGTCCTGCACCTTCTGCCATGCGGGAAGCTCGGTCGTCTCGATGACGTCGTCGTCGGGCGGTGAGATGCCTGCGTTGTTGAACGCGATGTCGACCGACCCGTACGTGTCGGCGGCGGTGTCGAACACGTTGTTGACGGCCGCCTCGTCCGAGACGTCAACGGGGACAAACAATCCGTCGAGTTCGTCGGCCGCCGCCTTGCCCGCGGTCGGGTCGATGTCGCCGACCACGATGGTCGCCCCCTCGGCGTGCATGCGCCGCCCGGTGGCCAGTCCGATCCCGCCGGCACCGCCGGTGATCACCGCGACCTTGCCGGCCAATCGTTGGGTCAAATCCATCAGGCTTCTCCGATCGCGTAAAAGACGTTCTTGGTTTCGGTAAAGGACAGCGGCGCGTCGGGGCCCAGCTCGCGGCCCAGCCCCGACTGCTTGAACCCGCCGAACGGCGTGTTGTAACGCACCGACGAGTGCGAATTGACCGACAGATTGCCGGATTCCACGCCGCGCGACACCCGCAGAGCCCGAGACAGGTTGTCGGTCCAGATCGATCCGGACAGCCCGTAAGGCGTGTCGTTTGCCAGCGCGATGGCGTCCGGCTCGTCGTCGAAGGGCAGCACTGTCACCACCGGGCCGAAGATCTCCTCGGTCACGGTGCGGTCGGTGCGCGGTGGCGTCAGCACGGTCGGCGGGAACCAGTAACCCGGGCCCGACGGCGCATCGCCACGGAACGCGACCGGCGCGTCGTCGGGCACGTAGGACGCCACCGTGTTCCAGTGCGGCTTCGACACCAGCGGGCCCATCTCGGTGTCCTTCGACCTCGGGTCGCCGACGACGACGCCCTTGACGGCCGGTTCGAGCAACTCCATGAAGCGGTCATACACATTGCGCTGCACCAGGATTCGGCTACGGGCGCAGCAGTCCTGACCGGCGTTGTCGAACACACCGTACGGCGCGGTCGCTGCCGCCTTCTCGAGGTCGCAGTCGTCGAACACGATGTTGGCGCTCTTTCCGCCCAGTTCCAGGGTGACCCGCTTGACCTGTGCGGCCGCGCCGGCCATCACTCGCGTGCCGACCTCGGTGGAGCCGGTGAACACGATCTTGCGGACATCGGGGTGAGTGACGAATCGCTCCCCCACCACCGAACCCTTGCCGGGCAATACCTGAAACAGGTCGGCGGGCAGCCCGGCGTCGACCGCGAGTTCGCCAAGCCGCAGCGTGGTCAGCGGCGTCCACTCCGCCGGTTTGACCAGCACCGCGTTCCCGGCCGCCAATGCGGGCGCGAAACCCCACGAGGCGATCGTCATCGGAAAGTTCCACGGGGTGATCACGCCGACCACGCCCAGCGGTTCGTTGAACGTGACGTCCAGCCCGCCCGCCACCGGAATCTGCTTGCCGGACAACCGCTCCGGCGTGGCCGAGTAGTACTGCAGCACGTCGCGGACGTGTCCGGCCTCCCACTCGGCGTTGCTGATCGGATGTCCGGAGTTGGCGACCTCCAGCTCCGCCAGCTCGCCCACATGCGCGTCGACCGTCGCGGCGAAGGCCCGCAGAGCGGCCGCTCGCTCGGCTGGGGCCAGCCGAGCCCAGTTGCGCTGAGCCACGACCGCTCGCGCCACCGCGTCGTCGACCCCGGCCTCGTCGGTCTGCTCGACGGTGCGCAGCACTTCCTCGGTGGCGGGGTTGATGATTTCTGATGAAGTCACGCTCTTACCTTCCCCCGAGTCGTCCCCCTACCCTCCGGGTGGGTGGGCCCCCCGCTTGCGTGGGGAGTGCCCCCAGCGCTCCTGCCCCCAGGGGCCACTTTCTCCTTCGCATATACGGCCGCGGCCTCTACCACCGCGGCGAACAGCCGCAGATCATCCAGTCGCTCCTCGGGATGCCATTGCACCGCCAAAACGAAGCTCTCACCGGGGATTTCGACGGCCTCGATGACGCCGTCGGAATCCTGCGCGCTGACGATCAGGCCGTCGCCAAGCCGGTCGATGGCCTGGTGGTGATAGCACTGGGCGTGGGACGATTCGCCGATCAGCGCGGCCAGCCGCGTGCCGGGCACAGTGCGCACCGCCGACGTGGAGAACACCGCGTTGCCCTGCTGGTGGTGGGTGTGGCCGATCACGTCGGGCAGATGCTGATGCAGCGTGCCACCCAAAGCGACATTGATTACCTGTGCGCCGCGACAGATGCCCAGTACCGGCATGCCCCGCCGCATGGCGCCGTGTACCAGCGCGATCTCGAAGGCATCCCGCTTGCGGTTGTCCTCGACGGGTTCGTCGGTGGCCGGGTGCGGCTGCTCGCCGTAGTTCGCGGGGTCGACATCCCGTCCGCCCGTGATGATCAGGCCGTCCAACCCATCGAGCACACGCGACGCGATCTCGGCGTCGACGGGTTGCGGTGGAAGCAAGGCAGCGATTCCGCCGGCCAGGTTCACGCCTTCGATGTAGATGGCGGGAAGGAAGCTGGCGCGCACGTCCCACACCCCGGTCTGCGCCTGCTGCAGATAGGTGGTCAAACCCAGAACGGGTCTAGAGCCGCTCAAAACCGCGCACCCTTTCCCAATCGGTTACCGCGCCGTTGAACGCGGCGAGTTCGACGCGCGCATTGTTCAGGTAGTGCTCGACGACGTCGTCACCGAACGCCTCACGCGCCACCTCAGACTTACCGAACAGCGCCGCGGCCTCGGCCAGCGTGGTGGGCAGTCGTTCCGCGCCGCTGGTATAGGCGTTGCCTTCCAAGGCTTCCGGCAGCTCCAGCTCGCGTTCGATGCCGTACACCCCGCCGGCAATCAAGGCCGACACTGCAAGGTACTGGTTGACGTCACCACCAGGCGCGCGGCATTCCATCCTCATGCCGTGCCCGTGCCCGACGACGCGCAGCGCACACGTGCGGTTGTCCATCCCCCACGCGATCGCTGTCGGTGCGAAACTGCCCTCGACAAACCGCTTGTAGGAGTTGATGTTCGGCGCGTAGAACAGCGTCAGCTCCCGCATGGTAGCCAGCTGCCCGGCAATGAAGCTGCGGAACATCGCCGACATGCCCAGCTCATCGTCGGAGTCGGCGAACACCGCGGCGCCGTCGTCGCTGCGCAACGAGATGTGGATGTGGCAGCTGTTCCCTTCGCGCTCGTCGAACTTCGCCATGAAGGTCAGGCTCTTGCCGTGCTTGTCGGCGATCTCCTTGGCGCCGTTCTTGTAGATGGTGTGGTTGTCGCACGTGACGCGGGCGTGGTCGTACCGGAACGCGATCTCCTGCTGACCGAGATTGCATTCCCCCTTGACGCCTTCGCAGTACATGCCGGCGCCGTCCATTCCGAGCCGGATGTCGCGCAGCAGCGGCTCCATCCGGGTCGATGCATGCATCGCGTAGTCGACGTTGTAGTCGGTGGCAGGCGCCAGCCCGCGGTACCCGGCCGCCCACGCTTCCCGAAAGCCGGTGTCGAACACCATGAACTCCAGCTCGGTGCCGACGTATGGCACCAGGCCGCGCTCGGCGAGACGATCGATCTGGCGGTTGAGGATGCTGCGCGGCGCCTGGGTCACAGGATTGCCATCGGTCCACGACAGATCGGCCATCACCATCGCGGTGCCCGGCAACCACGGGATGAGCCGCAGCGTGGAGAAATCGGGTGTCATGACCATGTCGCCGTAGCCGGTCTCCCAGCTCGAGATGGCGTACCCGTCGACCGTGTTCATATCCACGTCGACCGCCAGCAGATAGTTACAACACTCGGCGCCGTGCGCCGCGACGTCCTCGACGAACAACCGGGCCGACACGCGCTTGCCGGTCAGCCGGCCCTGCATGTCGCAAAACGCGACGATCACGGTATCGATGTCACCGGCGGCCACCAGCGACTCCAGCTCGGATTGCGACAGCATCCCAGTCATGACGAGCACTCAACCATTGGAAACCACCTCACGCCTGCCTGACCTTGCAGATTTACCAAATATCCACCCTAAAGGTAGGGCATCAGACCAATAAAATCCTGCTATCCGGCGGGCTATGCCGTCGTCGACGCGGGCAGCGCGCGCAGAGTGTTGGCCTTTCGGTTGATCCGGACATCAAAGGCTTCGGATACGTGCCACTCCCGGGACAGCATGACCGGCGTGCCGTCGCGGCCGTAATCGACCTCCTCGATGTACAGCAGCGGCCTCCCGCGCCGCACACCGAGCACCTTCGCGGTCTGGCTGGTGCTGGCGACGGCGCGCAGCGTCGCGGTCGCGTGGTCCGCCGCATGCCCCGACGAGCTCAGTAGCGCGAAGAGCGACGGGTCCAGGTTCTGCAGATCGAGGTCGGTGCGCAGCAGGCGCGCGGGGATGCGATCGAGTGAGTAGATCACCGGTCGGTCGTCGGCCGTCCGCACCCGTTCGACCGCCAACACGGTGTCGCCCGGACTGAGTTGGAGTGGGCCGTCCTCCTGGCCGCACGGCTCGAACGCCGCCTGGAGGATGCGCATCCCGGCACGGGCGCCCGCAGTCTCGATCATCGCGCGGTAGCTCAGTGTCGAGTCGAGTCCATGCGGCATGCGCCGACGCTCGGCGACGTAACTGCCCGAACCGCGACGACGGGTGACGTAGCCCGCCTCCACAAGGCCTCGCACCGCCTCTCGCACCGTGGCACGAGATACGTTGAAGCGCTTGGCGAGTTGGCCCTCGGTCGGCAGCTTGGTCCCCGGCTGCGACTGCGAACTGGTGATTTCCTCCAGCAACTCGTCACGCAACCGGTCGGCGAGCAACGTTCGGCCGGACACTCTGTCGAGCCTACGTTCGGGTTTCGCGGGGTGCTTCGGCGGCCGTCGCCTCGAGGACACGACGGACCTGGTCTGCGACCGACGGCGCACCGGGCAGCAGACCGTCGAAGATGGCGCTGCCGATGGTGTATCCCCACGCGCCGGCCTCGCTGACGGCGAGCACCCGGTCGATGCTCGCGATCGACCCCGCGACGATCACCGGGCCGCTCGCGCGCCGGACCACCTCACGGATCAGCGCGTCGTGATCGGCGGTCGGATGGCGATACGCCAGCAGGTCGAGCCCGGTGACGTGGTCGAGAGCCGTGAGCCGCTCGGCGTCGCTTGCGATTTCGTCGATGGTGCCGAGCAGAACACTTGGATGGTCGACGACCCTGCCCGGGAAGGGGCAGTAGCGCACGCCGTCAGGCAGGATGCCCGCACCGTCTGAGGCATGGGTGCCGCCGAGCACCCA
>JBKOYU010001090.1:0-3579 GCA_046725575.1 Actinomycetota bacterium
TCTTGACGTGTTCTTCACTGGGCCAGAGCTTTTCGGGTGCACCGATCCGCACGTCCATGCCGAGCTTGGCGCCCACCAGCAGCAGCGAGTTGGCAACATTGTTGCGGCCATCCCCGACGAACGCAAAGGCGATGTCGGTCAACGGCTTTGGGCAGTGTTCGGTCATGGTAAGGACATCGGCCAGCATCTGCGTGGGGTGAAACTCGTAACTGGCGCGCACACCAGGACTCGCCGCAGCCGGCCCGCCTCCGACCACACCCCCAACTGGGATTCGTTCGCGTTCATCATGTCTCGATCGGTCACAGCGCTGACAGGCTGCCAGTGGCCATCAGCACGACCGCGGCCACGGAGGTCAGCGCCACCACCGTAACGACCGCCAGCTCGGGTTTCGTGAAGGCGGGCAACCGGCTTTCCCTGCGGGCCCAGACGTAGAGCACGGTGCCGGCGAGGTAGAACAGCGCCGCGATGAGCAGGTACTGCCAGCCGCCCGCGTAGACCAGCCACACGGCGTAGCCCAGGCCGACCACGCCGACGATCAGGTCGCGGGTCCGGCCGTGGCCCGACTCGTAGGTCTCACCACGGACTGCCAGCAGCACCTGGTACGCCGCCGACCACAGGTAGGGCAGCAGGATCAGGGACGTCGCCAGGAGGATCAAGTTGAGGTAGGTGCTCTCGTTGGCGAGGGTCCACAGCAGCATCGCCTGGATGCAAATGTTGGTCAGCCACAACGCATTCGCCGGGGCGCCGTGCGCGTTCTGGCGGGCAAGGGCGCTCGGCATCACGTTTTCGAGGGCGGGCAGGCGCAAGATCTCAACGCACAGCATCACCCACGCGATCAGGGCGCCGAGCAGCGAGACGACCAGGCCGATAGAGATGAAGGCCGCTCCCCCGCTACCCACCTCGTTCTCCAACACACCCGCCATGGACGGATCGGGCACGCCGGCAAGTTCCGCCTGGGCCATCAGGCCGTAGGACAACAGGCTGACCAGGAGCAGCAGGGCGAGCACGGCGACGAAGCCGAGCACGGTCGCCCGGCCGACATCCTTGCGCGCGCCGGCCCGCTTGGAGTAGATCGCGGCACCCTCCACGCCGATGAACACCCACACGGTGACCAGCATCATGTTCTTCACCTGGGTCATCGTGTCGCCAAGCGGTGCCCCGTCAATCTGTGTGTTGCGGCCCCAGAAGTCGGCGGTAAACAGACCCGCTTTGAATCCGACCGCGGCGATGGCGATGAATGTCAGGATCGGGACCACCTTGGCGATGGTCACCAAAACATTGACGACAGCAGCGGTTTGGATGCCGCGCAGGGTCATGGCATGCACAACCCACAACACGATCGACGCGCCGATGATCGCGGGCACGGTCGCACCGCCCTCGAATTCGGGAAAGAAGTAGCCCAACGTCGAGAACAACAACACCAGGTAGGCAACGTTGCCCACCCAGGCCGACACCCAGTAGCCGAAGGCAGATGTGAAGCCGATGTAGTTGCCGAAACCGGCTCGGGCATAGCCGTACACACCGCCGTCCACATCAGGTTTGCGGGAGGCGAGCGTTTGGAAGATGGAGGCAAGCATCAACGTGCCGACGCCGGTGATCAGCCACCCGATGAGGAGTGGACCGGGAGCGGCGCTGCCGGCCATCTGGGAGGGCAGGGCAAATATGCCGCTGCCGATCATCGACCCGACGACGAGTGCCGTCAGGGCGACGAGGCCAAGGCCGGCTTTCGCGCCGACGGGGCGTGTTGCGGCGGGTTTCGGAATGAGGGTTTGGGACATCGTGATCTCCCCGGCTCAGGTGATGCGAGGTCGTGGATGTCGCCCCGCGCATTTGACGCTAGGGACGCTTCCCGCGGCGCTGAGGAGTCTTAGGTCCTTGATCTTGAGGCCTAAGTCCCATCGGGCCGCGTTCTGATGAACGGGTGGTATAGCACCGTCAGACTCGCCAAAGTGACGGTGCCACAACGGAGACGGCGGTCCCGCAGCGCCGCCTGTACCCCGGGACCGCCGAACGAATTCAGTTCGCGGACTGAACCTCAACGTGCTTCGCGGCCGGCTTGGCTGCGGTGACCGGCACCGAGACGGTAAGGATTCCCTTGTCGTAGCTGGCCTTGATGGCGTCCTCGTCGGCGCCCGCCGGTAGCGAAACCGACCGCACGAACGAGCCATACGTGAACTCCGACCGACCGGCCGCTTCCTTCTTCTCGGTGCGCTCGGCCTTGATTGTCAACACACCTTCATGCACCGTGATGTCGACATCCTTGGCCGGGTCAACGCCCGGGATCTCAGCACGCAGTTCGTAGTTGCCGTCCTTCATCTCGTCCTCGAGCCGCATGATGTGGCTGCCGAAGATCGGACGTAGGTTTGCCCACGACGGGAAACCCTCGAACAGCTCCGCGAACTCGGGGAACAGAGAAAGGGCGCGCGGGCGGTGTTGCGCAGGAAGTTTGCCCATGATTGATTCCTCCTTGCAGTTGTGAAACTTCCACTTCCAAATCCAACCACTACGCCATAACGCCCGGTAGGGGCCGAAGTCCCAGGGCTGACGGACGTTTGTCGATGACGAGTCCTGCGGCGGCACAGGGCTGACGCTTTGCGGAAGTGAGGAAACCCGGCCGGTGGCGTTGGTGACTTTCGTCCCTATTGCCAGCAACCCGCGCTCGAAACGATCAAGGCGTTACCCCGCGACCGAAAGGGATTGCGATGGCGTCTACCGCCCTGGGCGACCTGACCCACCACGAATTGGACAAGATCGCTTGGAGGTTCCTTGGCTCGAAGTTCACCGGCCGGGCCTACGCCCAATGGCCGATCGACCGGCGCGTGGACGCTTATCTGTTGCACCACGGGTTGATCAACGTCATGAATGACGGAACCGTGTACGACACCCTGCTGGAACGCGTGATGGCCAACATCGGTCCCGCGCTGCGCAAGGGCGTCCTCGCGCAGCCACACGCCAGGGATCGGTCGTGACCCGGTGAGACCGTCGAAGCAGCACCGCGGAAGCTGATCACCCACTGAAGCGGCCGCGGCCGTAGAGCCGGCATGACCGGCGAGAGTGCGCCGGCTCCGGCCGCGGGCCCACGCAAGACGTTCGCAACGAGGGACTTTCGGCCCTAGAGCGGATTTGTGCGCATGGCGAGGATAGGGACGTTGCTGCACGGAAGGAAGCGAGGGCATCCCATCGTGGCTGCACCGGAACCACAGTCGGTGCGGGAGTTTCCCGATGTGGTCATTGACTGCCGCGGCCGGGTTAGCCCGTTGGAGGCCGATCGCCTGAGGGATGCGATCGGCGGGCTGCTGCAGCTTCGCCACATCACCGCCGGCGCTCGCGTCCGGGTGACCGACGGGAACTGTGACCGCGGACCGATGTTAGTGCAGGTGAATCTGCGAGTGGGCGACACGCCGGCTCGTGTGCAAGTGGTCGTGCCGAGCAGACATGATGTGCTGCCCGCGATTTCGCGGTTGGATCGTCAGATCGGAAGGGTGTCGGCACCCTGGCGGCCTCGACCGTGGCCCGATCAGAGTCGCCGGGTGTTGGCCGGCGTCGGCGACGGCGTGATCACCCGCCGCAAGGTGTGTC
>JBKOYU010000161.1:0-3071 GCA_046725575.1 Actinomycetota bacterium
GTGTACTGGCCAATCGGCACGCTGGGCTGAGCGGTGACGAACTTGACCCCGTCGTTTGCCAGATCTTTGACACCCATGATCTGCTTCGGGTTGTCCTTCGGAGTGATCACGACCAGCCGGTTGCGCGCGAAGACTCGATCCTGTCCTCCAATTGCGTCGACTTTCCTGGCGTTATCCATCTGGGTCTGATCCGCGGACGCGAACACATCGGCGCGCGTGCCTTGCCCGAGTTGCGTCGCGAGTTGGCTCGATGCACCGAAATTGAAACCGAAATTGAAACGTCACCTCCGCGTTCGGGTTCGCCTGCTGGAACGCGGCAGCGATGTCCTGGAAGGCGTCCGTGAGAGAAGACGCGGCAAACACGACGATCTCGCCCAAGACCGCTGGTCCGCCTGCTGGAATCGGCGCGACCGTCGGCGGGGGAGCTGGCGCAGCTACAACGGCGGTGGGCGTGTCGACGATCGCGGGCGCGGCCGTTGGTAAGCCCGTCGGTACCGCGCTCGGCGGCGTGATCGGACTGCAGGCAGCTAGGAGCAACAGGGCGAAGGCAGGTATGGAGAGACTACTCGTATGGGACATTGAGCAACAAACCTCCGATCGGCGGTCGCGGGCCACAGTTAGCCCAATGTACCAGTGACATAGGGTCGATCGCCAGTGCGGGCCGATATCACGCAGGCGGGAGATTGGTCGCGGGCCAGTCTTGGACGATCTCGCCCGGTGACGTTGCTGTGGTGGCGCACGTTGTCCAGGATCCCGAGGCCGCTTCGGTTCGTGTCATCGCGCCGGATCCTGCATCAGGGCAACGAGATCCTTAGTCGCGGTCACCATCACTTCCAGACACTTGCCGACGAATTCCAGCCGTCGCTCTGAGGCGGGGACGCCCAATCACGAATCAAACAGCGCCGCCCCGCGCACACATCGATCTCGCAGGCAAGCAAGACCACGTCGAATGATTTTGGGCGCCCACCACCGCATCAGCAGCTCGGGTGGTCCAGACTTCGAAAAAATGTGCGCGGCATTTGAACGTCGGCGTGACGAGGAGCTCCCGGATCGGATGTGCGCTCGACCGTGCACGTTGTTGTTGGCCAACCGCCGCTACACTGATGCGCCCGGGTGGCTCCCACAGGGTGCCTGACACGGGGGTCCGGCCGGGAGTTACGTCCAGGGCGAGCGAGGCCGGTCGGTGGGGACCGTCGATAGGCTGCCGAGCTAATGTAAGCTCAGCGACTTAGGCCGCAGCCCGGCACATTGACAAAGGCATACTCGCGGCGGAGAAACAGGGAAAGTCCGGTATGAAGCCGGCGCTGTGCCCCAACGGTGAGTGTGACTATAGGTCCACGAGTCCGAATGCCAGCCTCCGTCTCGAGCCATCGTCCTTCGAGCGAGAGGACGCCGGCTGGCGGTTCGATCTGTCCGTCGTTTGCGCGCCCTCTCATGTCGAACAAGAGGGGAGCTCGATTTGGAACGAGATCAATCACGCGAACGCTCCGACAGGCCATTTGGCGATATCGTCGCGCGGATCGCGCCGCCAGATGAGGCTGCACAAGCTGAAGTGCGCCAACGGCAGGATCGACTGACGAAACCACCTGGGAGCCTGGGGCGACTGGAGCGGCTCACTATTCAGATCGCCGGGATCACGGGGCAACGCCGTCCGCGGCTGCCGCGCAAACTGGTGATCGTTGTCGCCGGCGACCACGGTGTCACTGTAGAAGGTGTCTCCGCCTATCCCTCCGAAGTAACCGCCCAGATGGTCCACAATTTCGCGAGCGGCGGAGCGGCCATCAACGTACTCGCACGTCGTGCAGACGCTCGCGTCGTCGTGGTAGACGTCGGGATCGCAGCGATGCTGCCCTCCGATTTGCCGATCATGCATCGCAAGGTCGCGCCAGGCACCGCCAACATGACGCTGGGGCCAGCCATGACGCGTGCACAGGCGATCGAGGCCATAACGGTCGGCCTGAACACCGTCGAGGCCGAATATGCGCGCGGACTCGACGTAATCTGCCTGGGCGAAATGGGCATTGGCAATACCACAGCTGCCTCCGCCATTGTGGCGGCTCTGACTACTTCCACTGTCGCGGACGTGACTGGCCGCGGTACCGGTATCGACGACGCAACCTGGCACCACAAGGTCAAGGTGATCGAATGCGCATTGGGGGTGAACCGTCCTGATCGGGAGGACCCACTCGATGTGTTGGCCAAGGTCGGCGGCCTCGAGATCGCGGCGCTGCTAGGCGTCATTCTCGGCAGCGCCGCCCGACGGCTGCCTGTCGTGCTCGACGGCTTCATCACAACAGCGGCGGCGCTCGTGGCAGCCGGGTTGTGCCCCATAGCTCCGAGCTATCTGATAGCCGCGCATCGGTCCGTCGAGCGTGGCCATGCGGCCGCGCTTGAACACCTCGAGCTCGAGCCGCTACTCGCGCTCGACATGCGACTCGGCGAGGGCACGGGCGCGGCCCTGTCGCTTTCCATCATCGACGCAGCCCTCGCGCTGCTGGATGAGATGGCGACCTTTGAGGATGCGGGGGTGTCGCGAGCGACGGCGCCAGCCCTGGGGAGCGCAGATGCATGACGACACCACACACGCGTCCGCCGCGCAATGGCCTCACCCTCATCTTCACGGGCAACGGCAAAGGCAAAACGACTGCGGCGGTGGGCTTGACCGTCCGCGCCGCCGGCAATCGCATGCGCGTGTTCTTTCTGCAATTCATCAAGGGCCAGTGGAAGACTGGCGAACGGGAAATTTTGCGCGGTTTGCCCGGCGTAGACGTTGAGGTCACCGGCCGTGGGTTCACGCTCGAACAGCTGCGTGATCCACGAATTCCGATGGAGGATCACGCCGCGGCAGCGGCTCACGGCTGGCAGGTGGCCCAGAGAATCGTCGGCGAGGGCCAATATGACATGGTGGTGCTGGACGAAATCCTGGGAGCCGTCACCGCCGGTCTGGTTCCTCTGGATGAGCTGATCGGCCTAGTGCGGTCGAACCCGCGTCAGCTGCACCTGGTCCTGACCGGACGGAATGCACCGGCCGATCTCATCGCGGTTGCCGACCTGGTGTCCGAGGTTCAGCC
>JBKOYU010000255.1:0-2351 GCA_046725575.1 Actinomycetota bacterium
GCCGCAGGCGATCGCTCGGCGGTCGCCAGCATGTCAGCGCGAGTGAAGGCCATACGGTTTGCCTACCACCTGCCCTTGGCCTCAGTCGACTACTCGCCCACGCGCAGGCACACTGTGGTTACCGCAATGCAGCGGTGTACGGCAGTCAGGAGGAACCGCAATGAGCAGCAACGGGCCTTTCGGGTTCGACCCCGAAGAGTTCGATCGCGTGGTCCGCGAGGCGGGCGAGGGTCTGCGCGACGCGCTCGACGGAGTCAGCAGGTTCTTCACGACGTCCGGTGAACGCGCCGGGTGGGCGACGCTCTTCGAGGAATTCGCGCGGCATTCCAGGGCCAGGACCGAGCCGGAGACGACGGGCGAGACTGGCGACGGGGTGTGGGCGATCTACACCGTCGACGACGACGGTGGCGCCCACATCGAGCAGGTGTATCCGACGGAACTGGATGCGCTTAGGGCGAACAAGGGCAACACCGATCCGACACGCAAGGTGCGCTTCCTGCCGTACGGCATCGCTGTCAGCGTGCTCGACGCATCCGAATAGCTACTCGAAGCAGCGGCGCATGCCCGCCAGCATGGCGGTGTGCGCCTTGACTGCCTCGCGGACCGTAATCGCCGCCACGGCGCGCGGCGCATCGATGCGCATGTGCTCAGTGATGCGCGTTCCCGCGGCGATCGGCTCGAACGTCACCGTCGTGCGCAGTCGAACCCATGGGAACTGACGCGCCTCGGCCATCACGTCGCCCGCGTTCGGCACATGCAGCCGTACCACGTAGCTGATCCGTAAGTGCAACGGCCCCAACGGAATCCGGTCCTGCACGCGATAGCCCTGCACATACCCGTCCGCGGTCCGGTGTCGGTCGGTCGCGCGCACCGCAACCACCAGCGGATGCACCCGTTTGATGTTGTCCAGGTCACGTAGAAATCACGGACCTCATCGGGCGGCGCCGGAATCTCCTCCGAAACAGTGCGCTGTACGCGCGCCACCCACCAACTCACGCCTGCGCGGCGGGCGTGGCGCCGAGGACCCGCTGGATATCCGGTTTCATCTGATGTAGCTGCTGGCCCGAGTAACCCCAGGCGTGGATGCCGTCGGGAAAATTGAACACGGCGTTGTTCCCGCCCGCGGCGACGTAGGCATCGGCGAACGCATGGTTGGAGTCGATCGCCATTCCCTCCAGGAAGCCGAGTCCGCCAATGGGCGCGTCCGGGCTGGCCAAAGCCGGATCGGTCGGTGTGCCGCTGCCGCAGTAGATCCAGAGGCGGGTGCCGTTGGCCGCCAGCCTGCCGGCCTGGACGGTGGGATCATTGCGCGCCCAGGCCGGGTCACCCGGCGGACCCCACATCGCTTCGCGGCTGAAGCCGCCGTTCCACATCATCGCGATACCAACCTGGCCAGGGTCCGCCGAAAGGTTCAGGAAGCCCGACAAGGATGCCGCGTAGATGAACTGTTGCGGGTGGTAGGCGGCCAGTATCAGCGCCGAGGAACCACCCATCGAGAACCCGACGATGGCGTTGCCGGTCTGCGGAGTGCCTTTGTTCGCCGCCAGCCAGGCGGGCAGTTCCTGGGTGAGGAAGCTTTCCCACTTGTAGGTGTACGTTCCGGCGTTGCCTACCGCGGGCCCGTACCAGTCGCTGTAGAAACTCGACTTGCCGCCGACGGGCATCACGAGCGACAGGCCCGAGCCGTTGTACCAGTCGAACGCCTGGGTGTTGATGTCCCAGCCGTTGAAGTCGTCACCGGCTTCCATGCTGTCCAAGAGGTACACCGCACGCGCGTTGGGACCGCCGCTCATGAATTCGACTTTGACGTTGCGGCCCATGCCTTGCGATGGCACGTCGAGGTACTCGATCGGCAGCCCTGGGCTGGAAAACGCCGCAGCCGGCGCGGATCCGCCTGCGATGCTTACCAATCCGGGTAACACCGCGGTCGCGAGCGCAGCGATCGCCGACCGCTTCACCCAACCGCTGGACTTCCCTCCCATGAACGCCATGGCTGCCCCTTCACATCAGGCCCCGACCCCGGCTTTAGCGGAGGATACGCGCAACAGGAGCATCACCAGTCACTTTTGAAAAATTGAGCGTTGCTGCCGACGACGGGTCGACCAGCCGGTTGGCAATTATTATAAAAACAACAAGAATGGCCTTTCATGGATCGCGATCAGCTCATCGACCTCACCCGCCGCACCGTCAAGCTCGCACGCGACAAGACCACCGACCTCACTCCGTCGGAGCACACCGTCGCCGCGGACACCTACACCTCGCCGCAACGCCTCGCACAGGACACCGCGATGTTGATGGCCAGCCCGCAGCTCGTCGGCTATGTCTCCGAACTCCCCCGGCCCGGCACGTAC
>JBKOYU010000311.1:0-3575 GCA_046725575.1 Actinomycetota bacterium
AGTATGTGGTGCGCACGTCCGATCTGCGCGGCTTCGGACTCGGTGCCCGGCTGGATCGATTGATCACTGCGGCGTCGCAACCCGCGGTACCGTTCGCGGTCCGATGCGCCATCGCCGAGCTACGGTCATCGGTGCGATTCGCAGTCCACGTCGTGAGCTTTCGGTCGGCGTCGCTGCGCATCATCGACGCCGACCCGGACCATCCCGTGCGCGCCGAACGCGAGCTCATCCGCCACCTGCATGCTTCGGCGGCCGGCAAGCTGCTTCTCGCCCACAGTCCCTCGTGGCGAGAAGCGTTGCCGAAGTCGCTGGTTCGGTTGACCCCCCATACCATCACCAATCTCAGTGTGATGCGCTCAGAACTCGACCAGATCCGGGCCAGCGGGTTTGCGCTTCAGACCGACGAACTCGAATACGAGTTGGCATGCGCCGCAGTGCCGATTCGCGATATCGACGGCATGGTGCGCGGCGCGCTGTGCCTGGCCGGCCCGTCCAATCGAAAGGACGCGATCCTGGCCCATATCGACGCCGCGCGGGCATGTGCCGCGACCCTGGGGCAGCTCCTTTACTGAATCACCGCGCGGCCCGCAGCACCGCCCTCGAGGCCTGGAGCGAATCGAACACATCTCGTACAACCCCGGATGACACTGGGCCATAAGCGGTTTCCTCGACAGACTATCCGGACTGCCACCCATTGTCACCGCCGGACAAGCCGTCGTCGGCGCAACGATTAAGGCGACCGCGAGGCTCTAGTAGTGGAAATACGATTCGTCCCACGTATCCATGCGGCGCTTAAGTTAAGTAATTGGTCGAGTTTCTGGTTAAGTTAAGGGCTGTCTGCCCATCTTCGATGGCATGACCGGTATTATCGACTGCGCGGTAGACGGCATCGTCAAGTCGCACAGATCCTCAACAGACACTTCGTTTGATTCGAAAACGGCTGCGGTTAGTTCTCGTCGAACAAGGGCGCGCGGCCATTCGATTTATCTGTAGGTGTATAGCCTGTAATCCACATCAAACAGCCTGATCAGCTGCATCTTGACTGAATCTGAAGCAGCCGCGCGGGTGTCGTTCACGTCTGATACGAGGCATACGCGATACGGTTAGCCTGTTCGCCACCGCGGGTTTATTGCGAGGTCGTTGGTCGGCGGGCAGATTGTGACCGGGCAAACGGTTCCGACATGAAACTGGACGCGGCTCGACGCGTGTTAGCGAACGCGAGCAGGAAGATCGACGAGATAGTGTTCGGCGTAGGCCTTTATTTCCCGGCCCGGGGCGTAGCTGCGCGACCAGTCGCGGCGCTGCTCGAAGGAGAACTGGTAGGGCGCCGAGCTTCTCCAGCGTCTCGGACAGCCGCCCGAACGCGGGGTCGTCGTCGAAGGTGCCCTGCACGAACCGGATGCCCTCGGCCAGCCGGTCCCAGACCTCTTGACGGAATGGCGTGCGGGCGTGCTGTTTCACCGCGTCGTAGACGACCTTGCCGAAATCCTCGGTGGCCCAGTCCCGCCGGGCGAAGCCGATCAGCGCGAAGGAGGCCGGCAGGCCGCGGTTGGCCAGGTCGTAAATCGCCGGCATCAACTTCTTGCGGGACAGGTCACCGGTGACCCCGAAGATCACCACCCCGCACGGGCCCGCGATGCGCGGCATGCGCTTGTCGCGCAGCGGATTACGCCAAGCCGCGCCCGTGGCCTTGTCGTTGACCGCGGTCATTTCTTAGCGGCGTCGAGCTGACCCTGCGTCGCCTCGAGCAGTTCGAGCCAGGACTTCTCGAACTTCTCCACTCCCTCGTCTTCCAACACCTTGAACACGTCCGGCAGGTCGATGCCGACCGCGTCCAGTTTGTCGAAGATCTGCTGGGCCGCGTCGGCGGTTCCGGTGACGGTGTCGCCGGTGATCACGCCGTGATCGGCGACCGCCTCCAGCGTCTTCTCCGGCATGGTGTTCACGGTGTTCGGCGCCACCAGCTCGGTGACATAAAGAGTGTCCACGTATTCGGGGTTCTTGACGCCGGTGGACGCCCACAGCGGCCGCTGCACGCGGGCGCCGTCGGCCTTGAGCGCCTCAAAGCGCGCACCGCCGACAAACACCTCTTCGTAGGCGGCGTAGGCCAACCGGGCGTTGGCCACTCCGGCCTGACCGCGCAGCGCCAGCGCCTCCTCGGTGCCGATCTTGTCCAGCCGCTTGTCGATCTCGGTGTCTACCCGGGACACGAAGAACGATGCCACCGAATGGATCTTGGACAGGTCGTGGCCACCGGCGTTGGCCGCCTCCAGCCCGGCGAGGTAGGCGTCCATCACCGCGCGGTGGCGCTCGACCGAGAAGATCAGCGTCACATTCACCGAAATGCCTTCGGCGAGAACCGCGGTGATCGCCGGCAGACCGGCCAGCGTGGCCGGGATCTTGATGAACAGGTTGGGCCGGTCGACGATCTTCCACAATTCGATGGCTTGCAGAATCGTCTTGTCGGTGTCGTGCGCCAGGCGCGGGTCGACCTCGATCGACGCCCGGCCGTCCACACCGTCGGTGGCGCGGTACGTCGGCGCCAGCACATCGCAGGCGTCGCGCACGTCGTCGGTGGTGACGGTGCGGACAGTGGCATCGACGTCGGCGCCGCGCTCGGCCAGCTCGGCGACCTGCGCGTCGTAGGCGTGTCCCTTCGACAGCGCCAGCTGGAAGATCGTCGGGTTGGTGGTGACGCCCACGGCGCTGCGGGTGTCGATCAGCTCCTGCAGATTTCCGGAGATCAGCCGGTCGCGGGACATGTCATCCAGCCACACCGACACACCCGCGGCGGACAACGCCGCGAGGTTGGGGTTCTGGGTCATTGCTGTTGCCTTTCCGTGTGCTTGTCAGTTTTCCAGTGATCGCTCCGCGGCGGCCACCACGGCCTCCGGGGTGAAGCCGAACTCGTGGAACAACGTCTTGTAGTCGGCGGACTCGCCGTAGTGCTCGATCGAGACGATCTCGCCGGTGTCGCCGACCAGCTTGTACCAACTCTGAGCGTCGCCCGCCTCGACCGCGACCCGGGCCGACACCGCCGGCGGCAACACCGCGTCGCGTTACTCGGCGGGCTGGCACTCGAACCACTCGACACCCGGCATCGACACCACGATCGCCATGATTTCCTTGTCCGCCAAGATCTTTTGTGCCTCGACGGCCAGCTGCAGCTCGGAGCCGGTGCCGATCAGGATCACATCCGAATTCTCGTCGGGCTCGCCGCCCAGCACGTAGCCGCCCTTGGCGACGCCCTCGGCGCTGGTGCCTTCGAGCACCGGGATGCCCTGGCGGGTGACGGGACCGCTGCTGGCGCCGCGGGCCAGGATGGTGCGCCACGCGTAAGCGGTCTCGTCCGGGTCACCCGGCCGCACCACCGACAGGTTCGGGATGGCCGGCAGCGCCGCCAAATGTTCGATCGGTTGGTGGGTGGGACCGTCCACGCCCAGCCCGATCGAGTCGTGGGTCCAGACGTAGATGGTGTCGATGTTCATCAGCCACGCCAACCGCACCGCCGGCCGCATGTAGTCCGAGAACTGCAAGAACGTTCCGCCGTACCCGCGGGTCGGTCCGCGCAGCAC
>JBKOYU010000784.1:0-3207 GCA_046725575.1 Actinomycetota bacterium
ACACCCGCCGTGTCGACGAGCAGCTGCGCCACCGTGTGTCGCAACATGTGCGGTGTCGCGCGCACACCCATCCGCTGCGTCGTCGCCCGAAACGACGCCTCGAACGCCGCATACCGCAACGGGCGCCCAGCGGCCTGTCGCCGACCGACCCACAAGGCAGGTGTGTCCGCCTGGCCACGTTCGTCTTTCAGGTATTCATCCAGCCTCGGCCACCAGTCGTCGGTCACTGGCACGCGATGCTCGTCGCGCGCGCCCTTCAGCCGCACCGTGATCGTGCGGCGCCGCCGATCGACATCGGCACACCGCATGCCCAGCACGCCGTGCCGGCCGTGTTCATCGCTCCAATCGCCGATCCGCTGCCCGGTGCGCAGCAACAGGGTCACGATCGCGCGATCCCGAGCCGAACCCTGCTCCACCGCAATGCGTTCCGCCACAGCAGGATCCAGGTCTCGCGGCAGCAGCCGTGGTTCACGGCGGCGTAACTCCACCCGTCCACGGCGCGGCAGGTCTCGGCCCGGCATCCCGTGCGCCGATCCCGCAGCCCCGATCGGTACCGGGTTTCCACACCCCGCCCACTGTCCGCCACCGCAGCGCGTATCCCGCTCGATCAAGTACCCAAAGAACGCCGCGATCGCGGCCAGCCGATGGTTGACCGTCCGAGCAGCACGTCGATCGGCACCCCGTTCACGACCGGCTCCCGCCGCAAACTCGCCGATATAGTCACCAACCACCGAGCGCGTGACATCATTCAACGATCGCGGGTGAAGCCACCGCCGGAAGTGCTCAACACCGAGCCGATACGACCGAACCGTGTAGCTGCTGCGCCCCAGCACCACCAGATGCTCCGCAAACGCCTCGACGTCGTCCACCCAACCGCCCCCCTTACGATCGCCTGGACACACCCCACCATCCGGAAGACTCTTGAGACAAGCGTTCGTCGATCGCCAACAGGGTCGGTCCAGCGTAGAACCGCATGGTGGTGGCCCAGCGGCCCTCGATCGCGGCGCGGTGGCAGCGGGCGGCCAGATCGGCGGCGGTGGTGAAGTAGGTCCGGTAGCCGGCGTGGGCGGCGGCCCGCGCCAGCCCCACCGCCAGGTGTGACTTGCCGGTCCCGGGCGGGCCGACCAGCAAAATGTTGGTGGCCGAGGCCAGGTAGTGGCAGGTGGCGAGTTCGTCGATGAGCTTGCGGTCCACCCCGGCGGCGGCGTCGACGTCGAAGCCCTCCAGCGTGGCCGGGGTGGGCAGGCTGGCGAACCGCAGTCGGCCGGCCAGTCGGCGGGCCTCGGTGGCGTCGACCTCGATGGCCAGCAGCCGCTCCAACGCCACGGTCAGCGACAGCTGCTCGGTGGCGGCCTGATCCATCACTGTGGGCAGCGCTTCGGCAGCGGCGTGCAGTTTCAGCGCGGCTAAATGGCCGCGTAGGCGCTGGTAGCGGCTGGCGGCCTGGGCGGTGGCCGGTGCGGTCAGGGAGGTGTCGGTGGTGGTCATTTCAGGATGCTCCTCAGCTGGGCGGCCCGCTCGTAGACGGACAGGTCGATGATGGTGGAATCGGTTGTAGTGGTTGGTGATTCGATGACAGCACGGTCGCCAGCGGCGAGGCGCTTGCGGAGTTCGGTCGCGGCGGCGCGGGCCTCGGGTCCGGGCGGGATGCGTTGTTTGCGCCGATGCGGGCGGCCGGTATTGGCGGCGGCCATGGCCGCGGCCTCCAGCGCGATGACGTGCCCGGCGTCGCGCACGGTGGCGCCCAGGCCGTCGGCGAGCAGTTTATGCCGGGCGATGACGATCCCACCGCCGGTGGCAATGTCGATGAACTCGCCACCGACCGGCCGGGTGACCGTGACCTGGGCCATGGCCAGTTCCGGCGGCACCGAGTAGCGGTTGCCGCGGTAGCCCACCAGCGCCTGGCGCGAGGCGGTCCGCTGTTCGGCCACGATCACCGGATACGGTTGCGCCGCAACGGGTTGCAGCGGTTCGGTTGCCGCGGCCGCGGCGACGGTGGACTTGCCGTCAGGGGTGGCCCGCATCCTACTATCAGCACGTGTGCTGCAAAACCGGTCGAGGTCAGCCTGGGCCTGCTCGACCGTGACATCGTCCGGCAGGGTGCGCCACCAGCGTTGCGCGGCAGTGTGATTGTTCTTTTCCACCACGCCCTTGCGGTTGCCGCGCCGCGGCGGGCACACCGCCACCGCGACCGAATAGTGTTTGGCGACCCCGGCGAAGGAGGCGGTGATCCGGCCCGAGCCCGGATCACACACGCTCGACATCCGATCGAACCGCCACGTCTTGCTCACACCGCCCAGGGCTCGACTGACGCGGTCCAAGCCCTGCACCAGGTGCGGCTGATCGGTCGACGGCTCCAGCGATCCGCGCCACTTGCTCGAATGCGCCAGCGACCCGACCAGCAGACGCGCCATGCGGCCCCACCCCCACGACGCCGGTGGATCCGGCAAATCCAGCCAGTCCCACTGGGTTTCGTCTCCCGGCTCATGCGGAATGATCGCGTTGGGCCGATCCGTCGCCGACCGGCATTGCTCGCACACCGGCCGCAGCCCACGCGCCCGGATATTGCGGGTCAGGCTCGGATACGACAGCGCAAACCCGAGCCCGTCAAGCTCATCGCACAACGTGCGCGCCCACAAATGCGGGTCCTCGCGCAGCCGCGCGCTCACGTAGTCAACGAACGGCGCGAACGAGTCCTCACCGGCCGATCTGCGCACCCCGGGTGCGGTCACCCCGTTGATGTAATTGCGGATCGTCCGGCGATTCCTGCCAGTATGGCGGGCGATCGCCGAAATCGACCACCCCCGCTGATGCAATGCGTGAATCTCCACGTCTTCCTCTCGTGTGAGCATAAGAAAGCGGGCCTCCTTCGACTGGAGCTGTTGGCGTCAGACACCAGCAGCATCGGAGGAGGCCCGCCCTCAACGGCGGAGCCACGCGGTGAGCACTTTCGATGAGCAGAACTGGGCAGTTTCAGTGAGCGTGATCAAATGCTCATGGGCGCAGTGTCCAAGATCGCCAGCGCGTTTCGCATGACCGACGAGGCGTGGAAGCGCCATGCCAATCCGTGGAGTGTGTGGACGCGGTTCGGCGCGATTCCACTGATGATTCTGGCGATCTGGAGCAGGGTGTGGCTGAGCTGGTGGTGTCTTGTGCCCATCGCCGCGGTCATCGTGTGGCTGTGGCTGAACCCGCGCGTCTTCGCCC
>JBKOYU010001017.1:0-2648 GCA_046725575.1 Actinomycetota bacterium
GTCGCAGCCACCGCGCGGTCGACATGGGCGTCGCCGAGCACCTCGCGGCGCACCGCCATGCCGGCGGCGTACGTGTCGGGGCGCAGATGCTCGCCGATCAAGTCGGCGACCCGTTCGGGCGCTTCGGCAGGCGCCAGATGACCGACACCGTGGAGCACCACCAGTCGTCCGTCCTTCACGCCGGACGCGATGCGTGCCACGCCTTCAGGCGGTGTCGGGACGTCCTCCGCACCTGCGATCGCCAATACCGGTGTGGTGATCTCGACGAGCCGGGCGGTGACGTCGAACTCCGCGAGCGCCTCGCATGCCTGGGCGTAGGACTCGTCGTCGGTGTCGCGCAGCGCGTCCAGCAGTGCGGCGGCGACGTCGGGTCGGCGGTCGACGAACCCAGCAGCGAACCAACGCTGCGTCGCGAGCTCGACGACTGCCGCAGTGCCCGCTGTCCTCACCGTCGCAGCCCGCGCCGCCCAGTCCTCAGGTCGGCCGATGACCGTGCCGGTGCACAGTAGCGCCGCCGACCACAGTCGCTCGGGTGCGTCCAGTAGCAGTTGCAGGCCGACCGCGCCACCGATCGAATCACCCGCGTAGTGGAAAGCAGCCCCCGGCGCAAATTGGTCGGCTAGCGCCAGCACGCCTGCGGCAAGATCCGGTATCCGGAACGGGCCGGCGGGGCTGCGGCCGTGTCCGGGCAGGTCCCAACCGACCACGCGCACGTGTCCGGCGAGGCGTTCGGCGGCAGCGCCCCACAAGGCGGCCACCGATGTGCCCACCGACGGACCGAGCAGGAGCAGGGGCGCATCCGGCGGTCCACCGAAGTCGGTGCCGATGAGCCGGGGGATGGTCACGTCGCCTCCTTCAGATGGTGGCGTGCACGTTGCAGCGCGGCGTCGATGAGGTGATCTGTCGCACCGGTGTAGCCGGAAAGGGCTGCGCGCCCGGTCAATTCAACCATCGACCGCTGCTCAGCAAGCAAGTCGCCTGCGGCGGCGAGATTGGCCGCCGCGCGATCGGTGTCGACCACCAGACCGGCCAGCAGCTGGGTGGTCTGCGCGGCGGCGACGACGGTGCGCCGGGCCAGGGTGCGCAGCGTGGCCCACTCGGCGTGCCAGCCGCCGTCGGAGCGCTCGTCGACGCTGCCCGCTGACGCGGCGTGCAGGGTGGCGCCCAGGGAAGGCGTGGCCAATGAGGCCCGGCGGATCAACACCGACAGCACCGGATTGTTCTTGTGTGGCATGGTCGACGAACCGCCTCCGCGCCCCTCGGCCAGTTCGCCGATCTCGGGCCTGCTGCCCGTCGCGACGTCGGCCGCGATATGTCCCCATGCGTCGCAGCACGTCACCAGCGCGTCGCCAGCGCGGGTGATCACAGAGCGGGTGGTGTGCCACGGCGCGGCGGCCGCGAGACCCAGAGCCGCGGCGAGCCTGCCGGACAGCGCTACGGCGTCGGCGGCCGACCCGGTCAGTTCCGCGGCCGCGGCCAGCGTGCCCGCGGCGCCGCCGGCCTGCACCGGCAGCGGGGGCAGAGCCGCGAGGGTGTCGGCGGCGTCCAGCACCCCCGAAAGCCAGTTGGCCATCTTCATGCCGACCGTGCTGGGCAGCGCGGGCTGGGTCAGCGTCCGCGCGAGCATCGGGGCGTGGTGATGGGTTTCGGTCAGTCGTGCCAAAGTGCCTACTTGCCTGGCGATTTCGCCGTGAACACGCGACAGCGCATCACGCAGGCACAGCATGACCGCAGTGTCGATGACGTCCTGGCTCGTCAAACCGCGGTGCAGCCAGCGGGCGGCCTCGCCGCCGGCACGGTCACGCAACAATCCGACGAGTCCGATCACCGGGTTGCCGCCGGCCTCGGCGCCTGCGGCGAGGGTCTCGGTATCGTCGACGGCGATAGACCCGGTGAGATCGGCCCGTGCCTCGGCCGGTGCTACCCCAGCGTCCACAAGCACACCGAGCCAAGCGTTTTCGACGGACACCATCGCGGCCACCAATGCCGCATTGCTGAAGATCTCGCCGGCCAGGTGATCGCCCGGCCAGAACAAATCGGTCATCGCCGATGCCCCGGGAAGCGCAAGAAAACGGTCTCGTCCTCGCCCTGCAGCCGGATATCGAACCGCAGACCATGTTCGTCGGGCACCGCGATCAGAGTGTGTCGCCGGTCGGCGGGCACCGAGTTCAGCAGTCGGTCGTCATTCAGCCGATCGTGCGGAACGTACGCGCGCGTGAACAACCGATTCAGCAGGCCCCGCGCGAATACCGTCACGGCGATGAACGGTGCCGAATCATGCTGTGTGGCTCCGGGTTTGACAGTCGTGAAGCTGTAGTGGCCTTCGTCGTCGGTGCTGGCCCTCCCCCACCCTGTGAAGGTCCAGCCGTTGCGGCGCAGCGAGCCGGTCGCGGTCGGCACGACCCCGTCGGCATCGGCCTGCCAGATCTCCAGCAGCGCGTCGGGCACGGGTGCGCCGTTGCCATCGGTGACGCCACCGTGAAGCCGAATGGCGCCGGGCGAGCCGGGTGGAACGAGCTCGCTGCAGCGGTCGAACGGCAATGCGTAACCGAAGAACGGGCCGATCGTCTGGCCGGGGGTGGCGGTCAACGTGCTCATTGGGACTGCTCCGCATCCTCGAAGGGAGTGCGCGAACTACCGGTCAACAC